>JACCVA010000200.1 GCA_013698435.1 Nocardioidaceae bacterium
TCGGCGGCACCGTGCGGCGCTGGCTGGACCACCGCGGTGAGTACCCCAACGCCTGGGTCGGCGCCCTGCATCGCGACGACCCACGCGAGCCGACGACCGACTGGCTGACCCCGCCTCGCCTGGTAGGAGAGCGGGTGGCGCTGCGGCCGAAGCGGCATGCCGACGTACCCCGGATCGTGGAGGGCTGCCGCGACCCACAGGCACAGCACTGGCTATCTTTCCTGCCGTCGCCGTACGCCGAGCAGGATGCCCGCGACTACCTTGCTCGGATCCAGCTCGGCCAGGCCGAGGGTTCGCTCCTGCAGTGGGCGGTCGCCGACCCGGAGACCAATGCCATTGTGGGCAACGTTGGGTTCCCGCGGATGCAGCGCGGCAACGCCGAGGTCGGCTACTGGACCCACCCGGATGCGCGCGGCCGAGGCGTGATGACCGAGGCCGTCTCACTCGCAGCCCGGCACGCGTTCACGCCGCCGGCCGACGGTGGACTGGGCATCAACCGGCTGTTCATCAAGGCCGCCGCAGGCAACGTGGCCTCACAGCAGGTCGCGCGGGCCAACGGCTTCACCGAGTACGGCAGGGAGCGAGCGGCCGAGCGCCTCGGCGACGGTTCATACACCGACATGGTGCTCTTCGACCTGCTCCGCGACGAGTGGGACGGGCGCCGACCGTGACGTTTCCCGACGTGGTGCCCGTGCTCACCGACGGTCGGGTGGTGCTTCGCGCCCACCGCCCGGACGACCTGGAAGCGATGTACGAGCAGTGCAGCGACCCCGACACCCAGCGCTGGACCAGCGTTCCCGCGCCGTACTCGCGTGCGGACGCCGCCGCGTTTCTCGCCAGCCGGGCGGACGGCTGGGAGAGCGGCAGCGGCTGGTCGTTCGCCGTCGAGGCACCCGATGGCGTGGGACCGAGCCGCTTCAGTGGTTCCATCGGGATTCGTCTCCTCGGCCCCGGGCTGGGCGAGATCGGCTTCGGCATGCATCCCGACGTACGCCGCCGTGGCGTCACGACCGCGGCGGTGAGGCTGCTCCTCGACTGGGCCTTCAGGGTCCAGGGCCTGCACACGATGCTGTGGCAGGCGATCGAGGGAAACGACGCCTCGCTGCGGGTCGCGTGGAAGACGGGTTTCACCTTCGAGGGCAGGACGCGGGGGCACGTCCCGCAGCGCGGGCAGCAGGTGGACGGCTGGCGCGGCACGCTGGCGGCCGGCGACTCGCGTGAGCCGAAGACCCGCTGGCTTGATGCCGTCACGCTTACCGATGGACACGTCCGGCTGCGGGAGCTACGGCTCGACGACGAGCAGCGCTACCTGGAGACGATCAACGACCCCGAGTCCCAGCGTTGGCTCGGCACCATCCCGTTCCCGCGAGACCCAGCCGGCTTTGCCCGTTATTACGCCCGGCGCTGTCTCGGTAGTGCCGCGGGCGCGTCTGTCGAGTGGGTCGTCGCGGACACTGACGACGACCGCTACCTCGCCACCATGAACCTCTTCGGATTTCACAGCCTCGACTACGGGTCCGCCGAGGTGGGCTATCGCACGCATCCGGATGCGCGAGGCCGCGGTGTCCTCAAGGCGGCGATGCGGCTGGTGCTCGAGCATGCGTTCGGCTCCCCCGACGACGGCGGCCTCGGGCTCGGGCGCGTGTCGCTCGGCGCAGGCGACGGCAACCACGGCTCGCAGCGGGTCGCGGTCTCCGCCGGCTTCACGCGGACCGGTCGCGACCGGCAGTGCTATGACCTGTCGGACGGTTCGATCGTCGACCTGGTGCGCTTCGACATCCTCCAGCCTGAGTTCGACGCCCGGCAGCACTGAATCCAGCAGGCAGCACCGCACCGGACACATAGACGCTCCCCTCACGTGTTCGGAAATGTTTGACAGTGCGACGAGTCGTGTACGACTCTGGTCGCCATGACCGCATCTGCGCGCCTCGACGCTGCTCGCAGCGACGCCACGCCTCGTCGGAGCGGCTGATGCTCGCCGCGCAGCGCCAGACGGCGATCCTCGACGCCGTCCGCCGCGATGGGGCGGCGCGGGTCGCCAGGCTCGCCGAGGAGCTGTCCGTCTCGGAGATGACGATCCGGCGCGACCTCGACGCGCTCGCCGCCGACGGGCTGGTGGCCAAGGTGCACGGCGGAGCGACGCTGGCCGGGAACAACAGCACCTACGAGCCCGGGTTCACCGCGAAGTCCGACCAGCAACGGCCGGAGAAGGCGGCCATCGCCGCCGCTGCGGCCGAGATGGTGCAGCCCGGGATGGCGGTCGGCTTGTCGGCGGGGACGACGACCTGGACGCTCGCACAGCTCCTCAAGACCGTCCCGGGCATCACCGTCGTCACGAACTCGATCCGCGTCGCGAACGTGTTCCACGACGATCCGGGCACCGACCAGACGATCGTGCTCACCGGTGGCGTCCGGACGCCGAGTGATGCGCTCGTCGGGCCGGTCGCCGCCCAGACACTTCAGTCCATGCACCTCGACATCGTGTTCATGGGTGTGCATGGCTTCGACATCCGCGCCGGTTTCACCACCCCCAACCTGCTGGAGGCCGACACCGACCGTGAGCTGGTCAAAGCCGGCAGGCGACTCGTGGTGCTCGCCGACCACACCAAGGTGGGGGTGATCGGGATCAGCACAATCGCCACCCTCGACCAAGCAGATGCCGTCATCGTCGACGACGCCCTCGACCCCGGACAGCGTGCGATGCTCGAGGAGCATGTCCAGCACCTGATCACGGCCCCGTCAAAGGCAAGCCCCTCATGACCGTGCGCTGGGCCGCTCCAGGCCGAGTCAACCTGATCGGGGAGCACGTTGACTACCAGGACGGGCTGGTGCTTCCATTCGCGCTTGCGCAGCACACCAGCGCCACGGTCGAGCGCCGAGCCGGTGACCAGGTCGTGGCGCGTTCCCGCGGGCAGGAGAACGCGTTCGCCGTGTCGAGCTCACCAGGCGAGGTCGAGGGGTGGGCGGCGTACGTTGCCGGGGTGGTCTGGGCGCTGCGGGACGAGGGAGCCGCGGTCCCTGGTCTCACGATCGACCTCGACAGCGATGTCCCGGTGGGGGCGGGACTGTCCTCGTCGGCCGCACTCGAGTGCGCCGTCGCGGGAGCGCTCAGCGACGAGCTTGACTTGGGACTGTCACCGACCGCACTGGCGACGATCGCGCGTCGAGCCGAGAACGACTATGTGGGCGCACCGACCGGAGCCATGGACCAGATGGCCTCGATGCTGGGCGAGAGCGGGCACGCGCTGCTGCTCGACTGCCGCGACCTGTCGACCCGACAGGTGCCGTTCGACCTCAGCGGCGCCGGCCTCACGCTGCTCGTGATCGACACACACGCCGAGCACTCCAACGTCGGCGGCGCGTACGCCGACCGGCGCAGCGACTGCGAGGCAGCCGCAGCCCAGCTAGGACTCTCCACGTTGCGAGACGCAGAGGTGGGCGACCTGCCACGCGTCACCGACGCCGTGCACCGCCGGCGCGCACAGCACGTGATGTCCGAGATCGCCCGGGTGCAGGAGGTCGCCACCATCCTCGACGCCGGCCGGCCAGCTGACATCGGCGCGCAGCTATCGGCGTCGCACGTGTCGCTGCGCGACGACTTCGAGGTCTCGTGCGACGAGTTGGACGCAGCCGTCGACGCGGCGTTGGCGGCAGGTGCGCTCGGGGCGCGGATGACCGGCGGCGGGTTCG
Source organism: Nocardioidaceae bacterium (assembly GCA_013698435.1). Taxonomy (GTDB): domain Bacteria; phylum Actinomycetota; class Actinomycetes; order Propionibacteriales; family Nocardioidaceae; genus JACDHG01. The sequence goes on from JACCVA010000200.1 coordinate 3,691, forward strand.
GCGGCTGCGCGATCGCGCTGGTGCGTGACGGTGACGTCACCGCCGTGGAGCAGCGGGTTCAGTCGGCGTACGACCGTCGTGGCTGGCGCGCCGCGGACATCTTCGCGGCAACCCCCAGCCACGGCGCTCACCGCGTCGGCTGACCGCACTCCAGCACCCCTGTGTCCCAAAGGCTCCACTGCCAGTCGCGCGTTTGCCATGTTCACAAGCCAGATGGCTTGTGTCATGTGTCGGGACATCGCTGACACATGTGTCATGACATCGGTGACACTAGCGTCGGTTGCGTAGCTGGTAGGCGCGGTCGGGGTCGAGGTGGATGAATCGGATGAGTTCGTCG
>JACCVA010000226.1 GCA_013698435.1 Nocardioidaceae bacterium
CGGGGGCGGAACCGCTTGAGCATCGGACCTTCGTCAACCCTCGCCTTCGACACCACGAGGGTGCCGCGCTCGAGTGACTCGGTGGTGGTGGCGTTGGAGACTGCGCTCTCGAGGAGCTTGTAGACGGTCTGGGCGGCGGCCTGCGGCGCAAAACGAAGGGTGGCCAAGGCGTCGTCCACCTGGGCACCACGCACCATGTCGACGACGCGACGGGCCTTCATCGGGGTCACCCGGACGAAGCGCGCGACAGCGAAGGAGCCCGGCTGGTCGCCCAGCAGGCTTGCGCGGCGGGCGCTGACGCGCCTGCGCTCGGTAACGCTCATGTGTCAGTCAACTCTCTTCGACGGTTCAGTCTTCGACGTTCAGCTGTGTCATCGGCCCGCTCAGCGGCGGCGGGCCTTACGGTCGTCCTTCTCGTGTCCACGGAAGGTGCGGGTGGGGGCGAACTCGCCCAGCTTGTGTCCCACCATGGAGTCGGTCACGAAGACCGGGACGTGCTTGCGTCCGTCGTGCACGGCGATCGTGTGACCGATCATGTCGGGCACGATCATCGAACGACGTGACCACGTCTTGATGACGTTCTTGGTCCCCTTGTCGTTTTGGACGTCCACCTTCTTCTGCAGGTGGTCGTCCACGAACGGACCCTTCTTCAAGCTGCGCGGCATGCGTTTTCAGGCCCCTTCTCAGCGTTTCTTGCCGGTACGACGGCGACGGACGATCAACTGGTCACTGGCCTTGCGCCGACGGGTGCGGCCCTCAGGCTGACCCCAGGGCGAGACCGGGTGACGACCACCGGAGGTCTTGCCCTCACCGCCACCGTGCGGGTGGTCGACAGGGTTCATGGCGACCCCGCGGACGGAAGGGCGCTTGCCCTTCCATCGCATCCGGCCAGCCTTGCCCCAGTTGATGTTGGACTGCTCGGCGTTGCCGACCGAGCCGATAGTGGCGCGGCAGCGCACATCGACATAGCGCATCTCACCGGACGGCATCCGGAGCTGGGCGCGTGATCCCTCACGGGCCACCAGCTGGACCGACACACCGGCCGAGCGGCCGATCTTCGCGCCGCCACCGGGCCGGAGCTCGATGGCGTGAACCGTCGTGCCGACCGGGATGTTGCGCAAGGGCAGGTTGTTGCCGGGCTTGATGTCCGCGCCAGTTCCGTTCTCGACCATCGTGCCCTGCTTCAGACCGTTGGGAGCGATGATGTAACGCTTCTCGCCGTCGGCGTAGTGCAGCAACGCGATCCGAGCTGTGCGGTTAGGGTCGTACTCGATGTGAGCGACCTTTGCCGGCACCCCATCCTTGTCATAGCGACGGAAGTCGATGATGCGGTAGGCGCGCTTGTGCCCGCCACCTTGGTGGCGCGTCGTGATCCTGCCCTGGTTGTTGCGGCCACCGTTCTTCGGCAGCGGGACGACCAGAGACTTCTCCGGGGTGGTGCGCGTGATCTCGACGAAGTCGGCGACGCTCGAGCCGCGACGGCCCGGCGTGGTCGGCTTGTACTTGCGGATAGCCATGAGTTCTCAGTCCTCGTAGTCGAGCCCGGTCAGGAGACCGGACCTCCGAAGATGTCAATGCGCTGACCTTCAGCGACGCTGATGATGGCCCGCTTGGTGTCGGGCCGACTGCCCCAGCCGTAGCGGGTGCGACGCCGCTTGCCAGTGCGGTTGATGGTGTTGACGCTCGTGACCTTGACGTTGAACACCTTCTCCACCGCGATCTTGATCTCGGTCTTGTTGGAGTCCTTGTGCACCAAGAAGGTGTACTTGTTCTGGTCGAGCAGCGCGTAGGACTTCTCGCTGACCACAGGTGAGAGCAGCACGTCGCGGTGATCCTTGTAGAGGTTGCTCACTTGCCCTCCTCCTCGGACTCGTTGGCCTCGATGGACGCCCGGCTGCCCGCCTCGACGAAACCGGCCTTCTCGGCGGCCTTCGTCGTCTTGAACCACACCTCGGCCTCGGTCTGCTCGTACCACTGGCCGTCGGGCTGGTGGTACTTCATCGAGTTGGTGTTGCCCTTGATCGTGAAGCCCTCGGGCGCTTCTCCACTTGCGAGTGGAGCAGCCGACCCAGCGCCGTACGGCGCGGTCTCGCGAGCGTCGTGGTCTGGGCCCGCGAGCTTCGCCTGGGAGGCTCCCCTGCTCGGCTTGACCTCGGCACTTTTGGCTTGAGCAGTGCTGGTCTGCGTGGTGCCGGCCGAGCGTGCCGCCACGAACGTGTCGTACGCAGCCTTGGTGAAGACCACATCGTCGCTGCGCAGCACGTCGTAGGTGTTGATCTGGTCGACGGTCAGCGCATGGACCGAGTGGGCGTTGCGCAGGCTACGGCTGGCCACGTCGTCGCCACGCTCCAGCACCACGAGCACCCGGGGGCGCTCGGTGAGCTTCGCGAGCAGTGTCAGTGCGGCCTTGGTCGACGGGGCGTCGCCGGTGACGACGGCCTCGACGACGTGGACGCGCCCCTCGCGGGCACGGTCGGAAAGGGCACCGCGAAGCGCCGCGGCCTTCATCTTCTTGGGTGTGCGTTGCGCATAGTCGCGAGGCGTGGGCCCGTGGACGACTCCACCCCCGGCGAACTGTGGAGCCCGGATCGAGCCCTGGCGGGCACGTCCAGTGCCCTTCTGCCGATACGGCTTGGCGCCACCGCCGGCGACCTCGCCACGGCTCAGCGTGTTGTGGCTGCCTTGGCGTGCAGCGGCGAGCTGAGCCACCACGACCTGGTGGATCAGGGGGATGTTGACCTGGGCGTCGAAGACGTCGGCGGGCAGCTCGAGGCTGCCAGACTTGGACCCACCCGCGTCGATGATGTCGACCGTACTGCTGTGTTTGATCGTTCGCTCGCTCACAGCGCCTCCTCCAATGCCTTCGCAGCGCTGCGGACGATGACAAGCTGTCCACGCGGACCTGGGACAGCGCCCTTGACGAGGATGATCCCCTTCTCGGCGTCAACCGCGTGGACCGTGAGGTTTTGCGTGGTGACGACGTCATGGCCCATCCGGCCGGCCATTCGCACACCCTTGAACACTCGGCCCGGGGTGGCGCAGCCGCCGATGGAACCGGGCTTGCGGTGGTTCTTGTGTGAGCCGTGCGACGCCGAGTCGCCGTGGAAGCCGTGGCGTTTCATGACGCCCGCGAAGCCCTTCCCCTTGCTCGTGCCGGTGACGTCGATCTTCTCGCCCGCGGCGAACATGTCAGTGCTCAGCGCCTGCCCGAGACTGTAGTTGGCTGCGTCGGCAGTGCGGATCTCGACCAGGTGGCGGCGTGGAGTCACACCGGCCCTGTCGAAGTGACCGGCCATCGGCTTGGTGACCTTCGACGGCTTGATCTCGCCGAAGCCGAGCTGCACGGCCGTGTAGCCGTCGGTGTCGGCGGCACGAACCTGTGTCACGACGTTCGAGGCAGCCTCGATAACGGTCACCGGTACGACGCGGTTGTTCTCGTCCCAGAGCTGCGTCATTCCGAGCTTGGTGCCCAACAGCCCGCGGACGTTGCGTCCCGTGGTGGAAGGTGAAGTGCTCATTGGTCTCGTTCCCTCAGAGCTTGATCTCGATGTCGACGCCGGCGGGCAGTTCGAGCCGCATCAGCGAGTCGACCGTCTTCGGCGTGGGGTCAATGATGTCGATGAGACGCTTGTGCGTGCGCATCTCGAAGTGCTCCCGGCTGTCCTTGTACTTGTGGGGAGAACGGATCACGCAGAACACGTTCTTCTCCGTAGGGAGGGGCACCGGGCCCGCGACCTTCGCACCAGTACGTGTCACCGTGTCGACGATCTTGCGCGCCGACGAGTCGATGACCTCGTGGTCGTAGGCCTTGAGCCGGATACGGATCTTCTGTCCCGCCATGCTCTCGCTTCGTCCTTCTCCTCGTACGGTGTGTTCCTGCGCGTCCGGAGGGCGTGCAGACCCAGTTGACTCCGACCCCCGAGGTCGGGTGTGTCGCGCCCCCGACGTGGTACACGTCGAATCTCGAGCCGACATTGCTGGGGGTTGTGCGGCCACACCCGAAGGGGCGGCCCGGTCCTCAGTGGTGTCTCCGGTTCGGCGCGCCCGACCAACTCACGCGGTGAGTGATCTCTGGTGCACCCCGGCGACCGTGCCTGAGCAACCCCGGTAGTCTGCCAGATGCCCCCGCCGGGTGCCAAATCCGGCGACCATGGTTTCGCCCAGCGCGGTGTGTGGACGTGCAGGGAGCGCGCGAACTTGCCTGAAGCCCAGCTGCTGCCGTCACCCGCTCAGCCGTCCGCCCGTCGTTGGTCATCGTCCGCGTAGAGCGACGGGGTCGCGAGCAGCACGCCCAGCACGTCCAGGGCGTCGTGAAGACCTCACGATCCACACCGGACTCGACACCGTCACGGCTCGTCTTGGGCGTCGTCCTCCTCCTCGGCGCGGGACAGGAACGGCATCACCACCCAAAGCACGAGGAACGCAGCGGCCAGCACCGCCGTCACGATCGACGCGGTCGTCCGCGACAGCAGGAAGTCCAGCACCAGTAGAACGGCCCCGGTGATCGACACGAAGAAGAAGGCCAGTCCGGCAGAGACATAGCGAGTGGCGGCCTGGATCAGGTCCGCCTTCATCCCCCGCCGAAAGACGACGCGGTGAAAGGGAACCGGACCGATGATGCACGCCGTTGCGAGCGCGGCAGAGATGAGCGTGACGAGGTAGGTGTCTCGCTGGAAACCGGTCACCTTGGCGAAGCTCGACTGGAAGGCGATCGTCAGCAGGAAGGCGAAGAGGATCTGCACCCCAGCCTGAAGAACACGCATCTCCTGAAGCAGCTCGCCGTAGTTGCGGTCCAGCCGCTCGGCCTCGCTCTCGTCGGGTCGCTCGTCGGAGCGTGACTTCCCGCCATCCTTTGCCATCCCAGGATTGAACCACTCAGCAAGGTGCGCCGCTCGGTCGCTAGCGACCCTTGGCCACCAGATCAAGCGGACGGCGCGAGTCGCCGAACACCTGCCGAAGCGCGCGACCGGCCGCATGCACTCCGGCCATCCCGTGCACCGCTGGACCGGGCGGCGTCGACGCCGAGCAAAGATAGACGCCGTCGATCGGCGTCCGGTACGGGTCCCATCGCGGCACCGGACGCATCGCCAGCTGCCAGGGCGTCGCAGCGCCGGAGGAGATGTCGCCGCCGACGCAGTTGGCGTTGTAGTCCTCGTACTGCGCTGCCGTCATGACCGAGCGATGCAGCACCACGTCTCGAAAACCCGGAGCGAAACGCTCGAGCTGCGCGGCGACCGCGTCACCCATGTCAACCGTCGACCCGTGGGGCACGTGTGCGTACGTCCACAGCGTCTGCTGACCCGCAGGTGCCCGGGTGTCGTCCACGACACCTGGCTGCGAGACGAGCACGTACGGACGATCCGGGTGTACGCCGTCATGCACTTGCTGCTCGCTGGCCACGATCTCGTCTCGGCCCCCGGCGACGTGCAACGCGCCGGCTCGCCGGCAGCCGTCGGCCGCCCACGGCACCTCGGCGCTGAGGGCGAAGTCCACCTTGCACACGGCGTTGCCGTACTTGAACCGCTGTAGCCACCCGCGGTACGCCGAGGGCAGCTGCCCGCCGGCGATGCCGAGCAGGCCGCGAGGCGTGACGTCCAGCAGCACGCAGTCTGCGGTCGGCAGCTGTGCCAGGGAGGAGACCCGCTCCCCGGTTCGGATCTCGCCGCCGAGCTGGGTGATCCGGTTCGCGACGGCGTCCATCATCTGTTGGCTCCCACCGCGCGGGATCGGCCAGCCGACCGCGTGCGCGAGGCTGGCGAGCCAGAGACCGGCGCCAGACGGCGCGAGCGCTCGCGGTGGTGCGAGGGCATGGGCAGCGACACCGGTAAGCAGCGCAGGAGCCACGTCACTTCGGAAACGGCGGTTCCAGACAGGGCTGCCTTGCTCGACCACGCGGCGCACCAGCCGCAGCGACAAGCCCACATCACGTGGAAGCGATCGGAAGTCTGACAGCACTAGGTCGGCGAGGTGTTCCCAGCGCTGCGCCAGCGGTCCCAGTAACGCCCGCCACGCTGGGCCGTCCGCGCCGAGCTCGTCCACCGTACGGTCGAGGTCAGGCCAGGCGACGCCCGCCCGGGCGCCGTCCAGCGGATGTGCGTACGCCACCTCGGGTTGGAGCATCTCGACTCCGTGCGCCGCGAGGTCGAATGCACGGAAGAACGGGGAGGCGGCGGCAGTCGGGTGGACCGCCGAGCACACGTCGTGGCGGAACCCCGGCAGCGTCACCTCCGCGGTCCGGGCGCCGCCACCGACGGTCCCGCCCGCCTCGACCACCACCACCTGGCGGCCGGACGCTGCCAGGACCAGTGCTGCCGCGAGCCCGTTGGGACCGGCGCCCACCACGACTGCGTCGACCCGCTCAGGCATCCGCCGCTCCCGGCGCTACGTGCTGCATGTCAACCATCATCGCGCCTGCGCGGCGGGCGTGCCACGTCACCCAGCATCCCGGCATGCGAGAAGCCCCCCGC
>JACCVA010000228.1 GCA_013698435.1 Nocardioidaceae bacterium
GAGTAGACCGCGGAGTCCGCCTGGTTGCGGAGCTCGACGGCCTCGCGGCGCTGCCGGTCCTCCTCGGCGTACTGCTCGGCGTCGTGGACCATCTTGTCGATCTCTTCCTTCGACAGCGCCGAGCCACCGGTGATCGTCATCGACTGCTCACGACCGGTGCCGCGGTCCTTGGCGGACACGTGCGCGATGCCGTTGGCGTCGATGTCGAACGTCACCTCGATCTGTGGGATGCCTCGCGGGGCGGGCGGGAGGCCGGTCAGGTCGAAGTTGCCGAGAAGCTGGTTTGCCGCGGCGATCTGCCGCTCACCTTGGTAGACCTGGATCATGACCGAGGGCTGGTTGTCCTCAGCGGTGCTGAACACCTCTGAACGCTTGGTCGGGATCGTGGTGTTGCGCTCGATCAGCGTGGTCATCACGCCACCCTTGGTCTCGATACCGAGGCTCAGGGGAGTGACGTCGAGCAGCAGCACGTCCTTGACCTCGCCCTTGAGGACGCCGGACTGCAGGGCAGCACCGACGGCCACGACCTCGTCGGGGTTGACGCCCTTGTTGGGCTCCTTGCCCTTGGTGAGGTCCTTGACCAGCTGAGTCACCGCAGGCATCCGGGTGGAGCCACCGACGAGGATCACGTGGTCGATCTCCTCGACCGTGATGCCACCGTCCTTGATGACCTGCTGGAACGGCTGCTTCGCCCGGTCGAGAAGGTCCGACGTCAGCTTCTGGAACTCGCTGCGCGTCAGCTTCTCCTCCAGGTGCAGCGGCCCGGTCTCGCTCAGGGTGATGTACGGCAGATGGATCGTGGTCTCCGACGACGCGGACAGCTCGATCTTCGCCTTTTCGGCCGCCTCCTGGAGCCGCTGACGGGCGATCTTGTCGGCACCGAGGTTGGTGCCGTGGGCATTCTTGAACTTGTCGATCATCCAGTCGACGACGCGGCTGTCCCAGTCGTCTCCACCGAGGTGGTTGTCACCGGACGTCGACTTGACCTCGACGACCCCCTCACCGATCTCGAGCAGGGACACGTCGAAGGTCCCGCCACCGAGGTCGAAGACGAGAATCGTCTGGTCGGACTCCTTGTCGAGCCCGTAGGCGAGCGCGGCCGCGGTCGGCTCGTTGACGATCCGCTGCACGTTGAGGCCGGCGATCTCGCCCGCCTCCTTGGTGGCCTGCCGCTGGGCGTCGCTGAAGTACGCCGGCACGGTGATCACCGCGTCGGTCACGGACTCGCCGAGGTAGGACTCCGCGTCGCGCTTCAGCTTCTGCAAGATGAACGCCGAGATCTGTTGCGGCGTGAAGGTCTTGTCGTCGATCCGCTGCTTCCAGTCCGTGCCCATGTGTCGCTTGACGGACCGGATGGTGCGGTCGACGTTGGTGACCGCTTGGCGCTTGGCGACCTCGCCGACGAGGACTTCGCCGTTCTTGGCGAACGCGACGACCGAGGGGGTCGTCCGGGCGCCCTCGGCATTTGCAATGACGGTGGGTTCCCCACCTTCGAGGACGGCGACGACGGAGTTCGTCGTCCCCAGGTCGATTCCGACCGCACGTGCCATGGTGGTCATACCTTTCAACGAAGATTGAGTCGGGCAGACTCAAGTTGTACCGGAGCGATGCCGCCTACGCAAATCTTGAGTGCAGATCGCTCAACTCTTGCCCAGGTACAACACCTGACCAGGCAGTTTGTTCCCCGCGCGCACGCCAAACCGGCCGGCCGTCTACCAGGCGACGACCTTCGTCAGCAGTCTCTTCAGCTCTGCGTCGCCGTCCGGCCCGAGCCGTTCCACGACGCGAGCCTGGATGCTCGCGGCCGCCTCGAGGGCCTCGGCAAGGCGGCTTTCGCCGACAGCGGTGAGCGTCAGGTCGTAGAAGCGGCGGTCGGCGGCGTTGCGCTCACGGCGGACGAGACCCGTCTGCTCGAGCTCGTCGACGAACGACAACGCGGCCGGTGGACTGACGCCGAGTACCTCGGCGAGATGGTTCTGCGAGCAGGGCTGGTCGCGTCCCAGCGTCGACAGCACCCCGAAGTCACGCGGGCCGACGCCGAGGGGGGCCAACGCCTCGGTCGCCCACTCGCGAACCAGCCGGTGTGCTTGCGCGATCAGGAAGCCGTTGTGGTGGGCAAGGGACACGATGGCCATCCACGCCTCGCCGTCAAGCAGCGCCCGCAGCTGATGGCGTAGTCGAGCCTTCTCCCTGCTCGTCAGCGGCTGGGCCAGGATGCGCTCTGCGTCGTCGAGCTCGTGGCGCAGCGTGGCGAGCGCCTTCGTTCCCAGCTCGGTCAGCCTGAGCGCATACGAACGCCGGTCGTCGGGGTTGCGCTCGCGCGCGACCCACCCGCGTTCCTCGAGGTTGTCGACCAGCTTCACCATGACGGTCGGGTTGACGTGGGTGAGGTCAGCAAGCTGCCGCTGCGACATGGCGCCGCGCTCTTCGAGAAGGGCCAGGTGTGCCACGTCGCGCAATCTCGTGTCGTCACCGAGGCATGCCTGGGCGCAGTCGGCGGCTCTGGCGTACGCGCGACGCAGCAGGTATCCGGTCAGCTGCGGGCGACCTGCCGGGGCGCCGTGAGCGGCTGGTCCAGGCGTCATCGCGGCCTCCGGGGGCATTCGTTGCCTCAGGGTTTACCCTGAATTCTCCATGGTTTCAGCAGATTGATCATTAACCATGTTGACGAGTTTGACCAGCCTAGATACGTTCACTTCCAAGTTGGACTTTCAGGCTATCCCGCGTCGCAGGAGTCTCATAGTGGAGCGTTTGGCCCGCCTCGTCATGCACCACCGCCGCATCGTCAGCGCCTTCTGGCTGATCCTCTTCGTCGTCGGCGCCGTCTCTGCAAGTCAGCTGAGCGGTCGCTTGACCCTTGACTTCTCGCTGCCGGGACAGCCCGGTGACACCGCCGAACAACAGCTCATCGAGACCTACGGCGCAAGCTCCTTCGACACCTACCTGGCTGTCGTCACCGTGCCCGATGGACAGACCGTCGCGTCCAGCAAGGACCAGATCACCCAGGTGTTCGGTGCCGTGAAGAAGGCGGTGCCCGCCGCGAGGGTCGTCGACTTCGCCATGACCGGTGACGAGGGGTTCGTGTCCGACGACGGGCGGACGACGTTCGCACTCATCCAGGGCCCACTGCCTGAGTCGTTCGGCCCTGGTATCGAGGTCCAGATCGAACCAGCGCTCTCCAAGGCCGCCGGCAGCCAAGGTCTCGAGAGCGGACTGACGTCGTACGGACTGCTGTCCGCAGGAGGGGACACCGAGGGGCCGAGTGTGCTCGCCGAGACGCTGCTAGGGGCCGCCGGCGCGTTGTTGGTGCTGGTGTTCGTGTTCGCGTCGTTCCTCGCGCTGCTGCCGCTTCTGATCGCCGCCGTGTCGATCTTGACAACGTTCATCCTGGTGCTGGGCCTGACCACCTTCAGCGACGTCAGCTTCGTCGTCCAGTTCCTCATCTCCTTGATCGGACTAGGGGTGGCGATCGACTACTCCCTGCTCTTGGTGTCGAGATGGCGTGAGGAGCGCGCGCACGGGCGCGACAACGAGGAGGCGGTGGTCGTAGCGATGAAAACGGCAGGCCACGCCGTGCTCGCATCCGGTGTCACGGTCGCGATCAGCCTCGTCGCCCTCATCGTCGTCCCCGTGCCGTTCCTGCGGAGCATGGGGATCGGCGGGATGCTCATCCCGCTCGTCAGCGTCGCGGTCGTGCTTACCTTGCTGCCGGCACTGCTGTCGAGCGTCGGCCCCCGCATCGACTACCCACGCATTCGCAAGGAGGCCACGGCATCTCGCGGTTGGTCGGCGTGGGCCCGCGCCATCGTGCGGCACCGCTTCGTGGCCACCGTCGTCGCCTTGGTCGCTCTCACCCTGCTGGTCATCCCGGTGTTCAGCATCAAGATCGGGCAGTCAGGGATCGACTCGCTGGCGCGTAGCGGCCCCTCCTACGATGCGCTGGAGACTCTGCGCCAGGGTGGCATCGGCACGGGGGTTCTTACGCCGGTCGAGGTCCTCGTACCTGCCGGCCAGGCCGACGCAGCGGCCGAGGCCGCCGCGGCCGTCGACGGCGTCCAGGCTGCCGTCGTGGGGGGAGTCGAAGGTAACCAAGCAGTCGTCGATGTGCTGCCGCTGGCTGAGACGGTCGACAGCGCAGGCACCGTCGTGGTCGACGCAGTCAGGACCGCGGTCGAACGCAACACGGACGGGCCCGTGGGGATTACCGGCGCAGGCGCCACCGTCGAGGACTACTTCACCGCCGTCTACGACAAGTTTCCCTATGTGCTCGCGCTGATCGCGATCATCACGTTTGTGTTGCTGGTCCGCACCTTCCGTTCCCTGCTCCTGCCCATCAAGGCGGTGTTGCTCAACCTGGTGTCGATGGCGGCGGTCTTCGGGTCCGTGGTGTTCTTCTGGCAGATGGGCCACGGCTCGGACGCGATCTTCAGCGTCTCCCCGACGGGTGCGATCACCTTCTGGTTGCCGGTAGTGATCTTCGCGTTTCTCTTCGGGTTGTCAATGGACTACGAAGTCTTCATCCTGGCCCGGATGCGCGAAGAGTACGACGCGACGGGGGACACCTCCGCCGCCGTCATCACTGGGATGGGCCGAACCGGCCGGCTTGTCACGTCGGCTGCGCTCATCTTGTTCTTCGCCTTCGCGGCGTTGGCGTCTGCACCGGGAACTGACATCAAGGTGCTGGGAACCGCGCTCGGTGTGGGCATCTTGATCGATGCCACCGTCGTCCGAGCACTGCTCGTGCCCGCTCTGGTGAGCCTGTTCGGTCGCTGGAACTGGTGGCTTCCCACAGGGATGGCGCGCGTCCTCCGCGTTCGGCCTTCTCCGTTGGCAGCTCCGACTCTCGCGACGATCGAAGGACCGACCGCCGCCGACACCGGTGAAGCCGATCGCCGGGAAGTCCGGCCGGTGGGCTAGCAATCTCCCGCCAGGTCGACCGATCAGTTTCGTGTCGACGGCGGGTCTACAACAACACGGCCGGGACTTGTGACCAGCCGGAACAGCTTTGAGCACGATCATCGGGAGGGAACACCCACATGCACGTGCAGATAGCAGGCGCACTCACCGGGCGCATCACCAAGTGGGTGGTGCTCGTCTTCTGGATCCTGACAACGGTCTTCGCGTTGCAGTTCGCGTCCAAGCTGGTCGAGGTACAAAAGGATGAGGCGATCTCCTGGCTGCCGGGCGAGGCGGAGTCCACGAAGGCCTTGCAGAAGCAGGAGCAGTTCCAGTCGAGCGACACGATCCCGGCGGTGGTGGTCTACGAACGCACCGACGGTCTCACCAAGGCTGACTTCGCCAAAGCAACCGCGGACGCCGAGAAGTACGCCGAGTTCAGCGACCTCGATGGTCAGGTCCGCGGCCCCTTCCCCTCACCCGATAACTTGGCGCTGCAGACGCTCGTCCCGCTGAATCTCGGCCAGGACGGTTGGGACAAGGCGCCTGACCTGGCTGACGACATCCGTGGGATAGCCGAGGCAGACGGGGACATGGAGGTGCACATCTCCGGGCCGCTCGGCATGGCTGCCGACTCCGCCGAGGCCTTCGGCGGGATCGACACGACGCTGCTCGCGGCCACCTTGGCGGTGGTCATCGTGCTGCTGCTGCTGACCTACCGCAGTCCGGTGCTGTGGATCTTCCCGCTGCTGACGTCGGTCGTCGCTCTCTTCACCACCCAGGCGGTGATCTACTTCCTCGCCAGAGACGCCGGGCTGGTCGTCAACAGCCAGAGCGCCGGCATCCTCACGGTGCTGGTCGTCGGAGCCGGCACCGACTACGCGCTGCTGCTGGTGGCGCGGTATCGACAAGAGCTCCGTCGACACCACGACAAGCATGAGGCGATGGCGATCGCCCTGCACCGCGCCGGCCCGGCGATCTTCGCCAGCGCCGGAACCGTGATCCTCGGCATGCTGTGTCTCGTCTTCGCCGACATGAACTCGACCCAGGGCCTCGGCCCGGTCGCGGCAATCGGGATCGGCGTCGCTCTGCTGGCGATGATGACGCTGCTGCCCGCGCTGCTCGTCATCTTCGGCCGCTGGATCTTCTGGCCCAAGCGTCCCGTCGAGGGCAGCGCCGAGCCAACGTCATCCGGCCTCTGGGCAAGGATCGGAGCCCGCATCTCGGTCCGGCCCCGCATGGTCTGGGTGGTCACCGCGCTGGTCCTGAGCGAGGCGTGCCTGGGTGTCGCCAAGCTGGATGCCAACGGGCTCAGCAACAAGGAGCAGTACACGAAGACCGTCGACTCCGTCGTCGGTGAGGAAGTGCTCGTCAAGCATGGTCTTGCCGACGCGGGCAGCCCCGTGGCGATCGTCACCGACGACTCCACTGCCGAAGAGGTCACGCAGGTCGCAGGTGAGACCGACGGCATCGAAAGGGCGAACGTCGTTGCCAGCAAGGGCGGCACGACGTACGTCGAGGCGCAGCTGAGCGACGCCCCCGACAGCCCCGCCGCCTTCGACACCATCGATCGGCTGCGGACCACGCTGGACACCGTCACC
>JACCVA010000266.1 GCA_013698435.1 Nocardioidaceae bacterium
GAGCGCACCGGCGGCCCCACCCGTACGTTTTCCGACACACGGCGGCAGACGGCACTCGCAGCGTCCCCCACCCGTACGTCTTCCGACACACGGCGGCAGACGGCACTCGCAGCGTCCCCCACCCGCACGTCTTCCGACACACGGCGGCAAACGGCAGCCGCAGCTCCAATGAGGACCAGCTGTTCGCTTCGGCGCGTGGTGTTCGCCGACAGCGTCGCAGCCAACCTTCGGACGCGATGCGCCGCCGCGTAAGTTGGGGTCATGGCAGAAGACCGTCCTCACGACCCCTCTGACGACGACGACGACCGCCGCCCAGGTCAGCCGAACCCGTTCTCCGGTACGCCGTTCGAGCAGATCTTCGGCGGCCTCGGGGGCGGTGACGCGGGCGGGCTGCAGGCGATGTTCGGTCAGCTGCAGCGCATGTTCGCGCCGCACGAGGGCGCCGTCAACTGGGAGTACGTGCGCGACCTGGCCCGTCAGGTGGTCGCCCAGCAGCCGGACCGCTCCCCCGACGCCGCTGACATCGGCCGGGTCCGCGACGCGGCACGGCTTGCCGAGCACTGGCTCGACCAGGCCACCGAGTTCCCGGCCAGCGGCAGCACCGTGGTGGTGTGGAGCCGCGCCGACTGGGTGGAGTCCGCGATGCCGGCCTGGGAGCGGTTGGTCGAACCGGTCGCCAAGAGCGTCGTCACCGCGATGGCCGACGCACTGCCGGCCGAGGCCAAGGCCATGGCCGGCCCCATGATGGGCATGCTGAACCAGATCGGCAGCGCCATGTTCAGCCAGCAGATAGGCCAGGCCGTGGGCGGCCTTGCCCAGGAGGTGGTGTCCGCCACCGACATCGGCATCCCCGTCGGCGACGACCACACGCCTGCCGTCGTGATCTCCAACGCCGCGGAGTTCGGTGCAGGGCTCGGCGTCGACGACGACGACGTGTTGCTCTACCTCGTGCTGCGCGAGTGCGCGCACCAACGCCTCTTCAGCAGTGCACCCTGGCTGAAGGACTATCTCTTCTTCGCCATCGAGGAGTACGGCCGCGGCATCACCATCGACACGGCCAAGATCGAGAACGGCATCTCCCAGCTCGACCCCACCAACATGGAGGCGGTGCAGGAGGCGTTGTCCGGTGGTCTCTTCGACGTCGAGCCCACCGCCGCCCAGCAGGCCGCCCTCACGCGCCTCGAGACCGCGCTCGCGCTCATCGAGGGGTGGGTCGACGAGGTCGTCGGCCAGTCGACGACCCAGGTGATGCCGCAGGCGGCGCAGCTGCGTGAGGCCGTACGCCGGCGTCGCGCGTCCGGCGGCCCCGCCGAGGCGACGTTCGCCGCGCTGGTGGGGCTCGAGCTCCGGCCGCGCCGCCTTCGCGATGCGTCAGCGCTCTGGGGCGCCCTGCGCGCGTCCGAGGACGCCAAGGCCCGAGACTCTGTCTGGTCGCACCCGAACCTGCTGCCGACCTCCGACGACCTCGACGACCCCCTCGGGTTCGCCCAACGGACCAAGGAAGCCGATGACCTCGACGTCGACTCCCCGGAGTTCGACGCCGCACTCTCCGCGCTGCTCAGCGACGGCGCAGACCCGGCGGACGCTGCGGACGCACCGCCCGACGAGCCCGGATCAGGCGACGACCGACCACGACCGGACCCCGACCCCGGCCAGGCGTGAGCATCCACGCCGACGCCGTCAAGGTACTCACCCACTGGAACCCACCCAACGACGGCCAACGCAAGCTGCAAGCGGCATACCTGCGCCACCTCGCCGACCATCCCGATGGAGTCTTTCGCGAGTGTCACCCCGACCACGTGACGGCGAGCTGCCTCGTGGTCAGCGCCGACCGGCAGCACGTCATGTTGAACCTGCACCGCCGCTACCAGATCTGGGTGCAGTTCGGCGGCCACTGCGACCCCACCGACGAGACCCTTGCTGGTGCCGCACTGCGCGAGGCGGTCGAGGAGTCCGGCATCGCTGACCTGCGACTGGTGAGCGGCAGTCCGGTCCAGCTGAGCACCCACGAGGTGGCGTGCGGCCCGGTGCGGCCGTCGCACCACCTCGACGTGCGCTACGTCGCCGTTGCGCCCGACGGTGCGTCTCCGGTGGTCACCGACGAGTCGCTCGAGGTGCGATGGTTCGGCCGCACCGCGGCTCCCGTCAGCATCGACCGTCCGCTGCGCGAGCTGATCGGCATGGCCCGCTGGATCTAGGACGTGTCTCGTAACTCGACGTCGATCAGCGAGCGGGCCATCCGCGCCCGGGCCGGCAAGGCGGGCGAGCGAAGTTGTAGCCGATACTCCCGCGAGCGAGCCCAACGCAGCCGGTCGGGGTGCGGGGGCACGCGAGCCGGCGTGGAGTTACGAGACACGCCCTAGGCCCAGCGCAGACAACAAGGCCCTCGGGGCGCGGATGACGTTCGCCTTCCCCTTGCGAACGCCTCTGTTATCCCGAGGGCCTCATCGAATGCACTGACGCTAGGGGGCGGGAACCGGCAGCGTCAACCATCCGTCATCCACCCCTGTGGATAACTCTGTGGACAGAATGTGGGCGCCATCGAATCACCTGTGGATGAGTCGTGGATAACTCAAGCGGTCCTGTGCACAAGGAAATCCCGAGGCCGCCGATATGCGGTGCCACCTGCCAGAACGCCGTCTGCTCGCTGTGGACGAAAAAAACTGGGCAGGTCCGCCAGTGCAGTGGGAAGCCCGAGACCGACGGTGCCGCCTGATTAAGTTGAGGCCATGACCGCCCCATCGGCTCCCCCTGTGGTCGACGTACGCCGCTCCCGTCGGCGCAAGCGCACGGTCTCGGCGTACCGCGACGGCGACACCATCGTCGTGCTGCTGCCCGCCCATCTCACCCGCGCCGAGGAGCAGGAGTGGGTCACCACGATGGTGCAACGCATCGGCCGGGCAGAGCGCCGACGTCGGCCCAGCGACGACGCCCTGCTCGCGCGCGCCAACAGCCTCTCCGAGCGCTATCTCGATGGCCGGGCGCAGCCGACGTCCGTGCGGTGGGTGGGCAACCAGAACGCCCGATGGGGCTCCTGCACCCCTGGCGACGCCACCATCCGGCTGTCCGAGCGGTTGCAAGGGATGCCGGCGTACGTCGTGGACTACGTCTTGCTGCACGAGCTGGTGCACCTGCTGGCGCCGGCCCACGACGAGCGTTTCTGGGCGTTCCTGGCCGGCTACGAACGCCTCGAGCGGGCGCGTGGATTCCTGGAGGGAGTCTCTGCCGCATCGGCGCTGCCGGTGACAGCCGACGCCGACGACTAGCGGGAGTGGCTGGCTGCGCGCTGACGTGTCCGGTCCGCGTGTCCTGGTATCTTCGCTTATGCGTGATTCGCTGAGCGTGAAAGCTCGAGAAACGCAGCGTTGAGCGCTGTGCCGCATAGGCGCGACTCCGGCGCTGCCGTAGGGTGACGCGAGGTCGCAGGTGTCACGCCTCAACGACCCGCGGCGAGGTCACTCGCCACGAGGAGAGCCCCGCGGGCGTCGGGAACCCCCACGACCGCAACGATCGACGAAAGAGGAGGCCGACATGGCGGAGACCTGGAGCGGCGAGTTCTACTGCGTGAAGTGCAAGGCCAAGCGCGAGGCCAGCGGAGAGGTCCGCGTCAACGACAAGGGCACCCGGATGGCGAAGGCCAAGTGTCCCGAGTGCGGCACCAACCTCAACCGCATCCTTGGCAAGGCCTGAGCACCGCCTCACAGCTCAGCCGAGAGGCAGGTCCCTACGGGCCTGCCTCTCGGCCTGTGCGGCGGCGCGGTCATGACATCAGCACACACTGATTCGGCCGCGGACCTGACCGGCTCGACCCCACGCACGTGGCGCCGTACCCCGCTGATCACGGCGCCGGCTTCTAGCTCGCGGGGGTCGTCGTGCGCCCTCTTCCGCTCGACAAGGGCGGGCGTGACCAGCCACCGGTGAGCCAAGGGCTGAGGCTGCCACCGCGACCATCCGATGACGCCTGTGGATGACGTCCGCGCCGGTCCGCGTTCGTTTGGCACTCTGAGCTCCCGTTCTCGCAGCGATCGGAGCCGCCGTGCGCCCCACCCTCCGCCCGGGCCTGCAGGTACTGCGACGTGACGCCCGCACCCTGCAGCTCGGGCTCGACTGGCCGGGCCTTGCCACCCTGCCCGACTCCCCTGCCCTGCAGGCAACGCTTGCGGCAGTCGACGGCTGTCGCACCGTCGAGCAGGTGGTGGCCCGTGCTGTGACGACCGCGGCCGATATGGACGAGGTGGAAGTGTCTGCGGCGCTGGAGAGCCTGCTGGAGTGCGGCGCCCTGGTCGACCAGGCCATGACGCACCGCACCCACCTCGCTGAGCCGGCGTGGGCCGCGCTGTGGCTGCTGTCCGGCCCTCATCGCGACCCAGCGGAGCTGGCGCGGCTGAGGCTGGGCTGTGCCGTCGAGGTGCAGGGAGCGGGTCTGGTCGCGGCCGAGCTCCGGCGCGCGCTTGATTCGTCCGACCTGCGCAGCGACGGGTCCGACGTCGTCGTGGTCGCCGCCGACACCGAGCCTGACCGCGACCGCGGCGACCTCCCGATGCACCGGTCCGTTCCCCATCTGTGGGTGTGCGTCCGCGAGCTCGTCGGCGTCGTAGGCCCGTTCGTCGTGCCGGGGCAGACGTGCTGCCTGCGCTGCATCGACGAGTCCCGCGCCGACCTCGACGCCGCCTGGCCGACGTTGGTGGCATCCAGCGTCGCAAAGCCGCTGCCGGTGCCGGCGT
>JACCVA010000286.1 GCA_013698435.1 Nocardioidaceae bacterium
CGAGCGCTCCCAGCTGGCACAGGTGCTCGACTACAACCGGGCCAGCGTGCGGCTCAAGGCCGCAGGGCTCACCGACGAGCAGGCCCGCCAGCGGCTCACACCGTCGCCGTTGACCTCGATCGCCGGCATCGTGTCCCACCTGATCTGGGTGGAGCGCTACTGGTTCGACGACGTTCTGGGGGGTGGCGAGGTCAGTTATCCGTGGGACGACGAACACCCCGACGCCGACTGGGAACAGGGTGACACCCGTTCGCTCGTGGAACTGCTCGACCACTACGAGGCCGTGTGCGCGACCAGCCGCGAGGTCGTAGCCGACCTCGAGCTCGAGCACATCCCGGCGCCCGCGTCCGACCGGCCGATCTCGGTGCGAGCGACGCTCCTCCACATGATCGAGGAGACCGCCCGCCACGCCGGCCACATCGACATCCTGCGCGAGCTGACCGACGGCGTCACCGGCGAGTAGCTCCGCTCGACCGCTCGGCATCGGCTCCGGCGTCGGCCCGGTCGATGCGACGATGTCTCGGTGACGACCCGCCACCCTCTGAGCTACTGATGCTGTGGCGGTCAGCCAGTCGACAGCCCGAAGCGCTCGCGATCCTCTTGGGCGACGAGGTCGAGGTACTCCGGACGGCGCTCGATGTATCGCCGCACGAACGGACAGTGCGGCAGCACGGACAGGCCGTCCTCGCGTGCGGCGTCGAGTGAGCGGCGGGCGAGCAGACTTCCGATTCCTTGGCCCTCGAAGCGGTTGTCGACCTCGACGTGCAGCAGCGACAGCTGCGTCGCCTCGCGTTGGTAGTCGCTGAACCCCGCGACGGCTCCATCGAGCTGTGCCTCGAACCTGTGCCTTTCCGGGTTGTCGATCACTCGTGGGTCGTGGGATTCGTCCGTCATGGGTTGCTCCTCGCGATTGCGGCCTGTCGCCATTGTGCAGGCACCCTGCGCACCGCAGCCCCCTGTCGGGGGCGTGGGAACGCTGGCTCGACAATGGGCGGGTGCAGCCCTTCATCCTCCAGAACGTGTCCGAGCTGGCAGCGCAGCGCCCCCCGGGTGGAGAGGAGATCGTGCACTTCAGCGAGTCGCTGGCAACGGCCGTGATCGAGGAGTACTCCGCTCCTGGTGACCTGGTGCTCGACCCGTTCGCAGGTTTCGGAACCACCCTTGTCGTCGCCGAACGACTCGGTCGGCGTGCCATCGGAGTCGAGCTCCTGCTCGAGCGGAGTCGCCAGATCGAGGACCGCACCGGTGCCGACGCCGCGGTGGTAACGGGTGACGCACGGAACCTCCTCGACCTGATCGCGGAGCATCGCTCCCCCGACCTCAGTCCACCTCTGGTCGATCTCTGCCTGACCTCACCGCCGTACATGACGGCCAACAACCACCCGGAGAACCCACTCGAGGCCTACGAGACGGCGACCGGCCACTACCCCACCTACCTCACCGAGCTCGAGGACGTCTTCCGTCAAGTAAGTGAGCGGCTACGGCCGGGCGGCCACGCCGTGATTAACGTCGCCAACACTGTCGAAGCCGGCGTCATGACGCCGCTCGCGTGGGATCTCGCCCGCGTGATCTCACGCCACCTCAGGTTGATACAGGAGTGCTATATCTGCTGGGACCGGCAGCCACCCGGCGTCAGCGGTGACTACTGCCTCGTCTTTGAGCGGATTCGCCCTACAGCCGTCTCGGTTTGAAGCGTTGGTGGCGGATGGGTGTGCGGTCGGGGTCGATGCGGGCTGGTGGGATGATCTCGGGGGTGCCGTCGGGGGCCATCACGACGGCCCATTGGCCTTGGTGGATGAGATGGTGGTGGAAGCTGCAGAGCAGGCACCCTTGGTCGATGTCGGTGGGTCCGCCGTCGTTCCAGGCGATGATGTGGTGGGCTTCGGTCCAGGCGGCGGGCCGTTCACAACCAACAAAGACGCAGCCTCGGTCCCTGACGGCCAACGCGATGCGTTGGTAGCGGTCGAACAGTCGCCTGCTGCGGCCCAGGTCGAGGATCGCGGAGTCCGCACCCAGCACCGCCGGCAGCACACCGGCGT
>JACCVA010000287.1 GCA_013698435.1 Nocardioidaceae bacterium
CGACCTTCCCTCTGCGCAGAAGGGAGCCTGACGATGGACAAGTTCTCGCAGCACACCGGGACGGCGCTACCACTGCGGCGCAGCAACGTCGACACCGACCAGATCATCCCGGCCGTCTACCTCAAACGCATCAGCCGCACCGGCTTCGAGGACGGCTTGTTCGCGGCCTGGCGCAACGACCCCGACTTCGTCCTGAACCGGTCCGAGTACTCCGGCGCGAGCATCCTGGTGGCCGGTCCCGACTTCGGGACCGGCTCATCGCGCGAGCACGCCGTGTGGGCCTTGCGTGACTACGGTTTCAAGGTTGTCGTCAGCCCGCGGTTCGGCGACATCTTCCGGGGCAACGCAGGCAAGCAGGGGCTGCTCGCCCTTGAGGTGTCGGACGACGTCGTCGAGCAGCTGTGGACGATGATCGTCGCCGCGCCTTCCACAGAGGTGACTGTCGACCTCCGCAGCCGCCGCATCACAGCGGGCAATCTCGACGTCGACTTCGACATCGACGACTACACCCGGTGGCGGCTACTCGAAGGCCTTGACGACATCGACATCACCTTGTCACATGAGGCTCAGATCTCAACATACGAAGGGAATCGGGCATCTTTCAAGCCGCTCACCCTCGGTCATTAGCCTGCAACACCCGCACCCTGTCCAGGTCGCCAGCACGAAGAAATCGCTTGTGACACAAGATAATTGCCTCTTCTCGTTGGGTGTGTCGCGGAGTTTTGCTGTTCTATGGTGAATAGCGTTTCGACCAACGTCGGGCACCGGCTCGACCCGCAGCGTTTGAGGAAGGGGAAATCCCTTGAACAAGAGTCAACTCATCGAGGCACTGTCCAACCGTTTCGAGGGAAACAAGAAGGCTGCTCAGCACGCCCTCGAGTCTGTCCTCGACACCATCACGCGCGAAGTGTCCAAAGGCGAGAAGGTCGCGATCACCGGCTTCGGCGCTTTCGAGAAGGCCATTCGTCCGTCGCGCATGGTGCGCAACCCGCGCACCGGTGAGCGCACCAGGGCGAAGAAGACCGCTGTGCCGAAGTTCCGCCCAGGTGCAGACCTGAAGGCTGTCGTCTCCGGGGCCAAGAAGCTCCCCAAGGCCACAGCCACGAGTGCGTCGACCACGACCTCATCCACACGGAAGTCAACGTCGTCGTCACCGGCCAAGAAGAGCACCGCCAAGAAGAGCACAGCGAAGAAGACTTCGACGACGAGGAAGGGCACCGCGTCGAAGTCGACCGCCAAGCGCACCTCGACTGCTTCGACGTCAACTGCGAAGAAGAGCGCCGCCAAGACGCTGGCCAAGAAGTCGTCGTCGAGGACCGCGAAGAAGTCGGCCGCGAAGACGCTGGCCAAGAAGTCTCCAGCGTCGAAGTCCACCACAGCGAAGCGTTCCCCGACCAAGAAGTCGTCGACGTCCTCGGCCAGCAAGACCACGACCGCCAAGAAGTCACCGGCCAAGAGGTCCTCGAGTGCGAGGAAGACTGCGAAGAAGAGCTAGCGGTACTAGCGCTCGCTTCGATCAGCACCAGGTGGTCCGACCCTTTGAGGGTCGGGCCTCCTGACGTTTCACGACCGATGAGGGTCCGCGTCGGGAAGGGTCAGGATCGTCAAAGAACGCACGTCGTTGTCGGTGTCGACGTCGAAGCGGACCCGTTGCCCGAGGCGCAGCAGCCGCAGACCGCTTGCTTCGAACGCCTCCGGGGAGATGTCGACCAGCCGGCCGTCGTCAAGCACGATGTGCCCGCGGTGCGTGGTGTCGTCGAACTCCCAGACCGTGCCCTGCATGCGCTCACCGTAATCGGTCAGGGTCGAGCCCGGCGACAACCTTCGCGGTGTGCGCGCCAACGCCGAGCCGTAGGGCATCGCCGAGGTCCATCAAGGTGTCGACATCGCGGCGAAGCCGTTCGATGCGTGAGGAGGTGACCTCCGCAGCACCCTGGCTGCGGTGCGTCGCCGCGGAGCCAGGCCCGAAGGCAGGCGTCAAGTCCCGTCCCGCCGCCGCGGCAAGCAGCGTGGTACCGGTGCATGCGGCGTCGCCGACGAACCAGGACTCCGACGGGGGCGCGTCGAGCACCTCTGACAGCTCTGCCGGTCGCAGGGCGGGCAGGTCGCCCGCCAACGCGATCAGGCCGCACTCGCCGTCCCGGCCGCGCACGTCGTCGGCACCGTGTCGGATCGCTGCGTTGAGCCCGGCACTCGGACGGTCAGCGACGAGGTCTGCGCCCAGATCGCGGAACGCCTCCCGCTCCGGGTCGTCGGTGACGACCACGACGCGGCGTACGCCGGCCGTCGTCAGCGCCGCCAAGGTGGTGTCAAGGGCGAACGCAAGGGCGAGATCGCGGCGTTGACCGACAGAAATGCCTGTCAGGCGTGACTTCGCAACCGCTACCGGCTTGACGGGGATGATGATCGACCACGGAAGTCGGGGGGCTGCGGGCATTGCCTCGATCCTTCCACGTTTGCCCGGAGCACCCCTCGGCACGTCCGACACTTGTCGTCCTGCCAAGATGACTTTCAGTGCCGACCCGGCAAGGAGGCGTCGTGGCGCGTCGCAAGCGCGAGTGGGCGTTCGGGTTCTGCGTGCTCGTGCTGCGTCGTCCGTTGATGCTTCTCACCAAGCGTGACTGGAGCGGCGGTGAGCATCTGCCCAGAACCGGCGGATGCGTGATCGCCGTCAACCACGTCTCGGAGTTCGACCCGATCCCGTTCGCCCACTTCGTCTACGACCACGGCCGGCTGCCCCGTTTCCTCGGCAAGGCCGAGGTGTTCAAAGTTCCCGTCGTCGGTGCGATCCTCACCAACGCAGGTCAGATCCCCGTTTACCGCAAGACCACTGACGCGGCGGAGGCGTTCAGGGCCGCGGTTGCGGCGATCGAGCAAGGCGAGTGCGTGGTGGTGTACGTCGAGGGCACCATCACGCGCGAGCCCGGGCTCTGGCCGATGGTCGGCAAGACCGGCGCGGCGCGGATCGCCCTCAGCACCGGATGTCCGGTCATCCCGGCGGCGCAGTGGGGACCGCAGGATGTGTTGGCTCCCTACGGCCGCAAGCCGCGGTTGTTCCCCCGCAAGCTGATGCACATGCGGGCAGGCCCACCGGTCGATCTGGCGGCGTACCAGAGCAGACCGCTGACTGCCGAGACGCTGCGCGGGGCCACCAACGCCATCGTTGACGACATAACCGGCCTGCTCGAGGAGATCCGAGGCGAACAGGCTCCCGGCACGCGCTTCGACCCGTTGGTCGCCGGTGTCCCTGAGATCGGCAACCCGAACCGGTCGGTGCGCGGCCGCCGGCCTCCGGACGAGGATGCGGGCACGTCGAGCGGGGACGGCTGAGATGGGCAAGGTCGCCGTCTTCGGCTCCGGCTCATGGGGCACGGCGTTCTCCCTGGTGCTGGCCGACGCCGGCAACGACGTGATGATGTGGGCTCGACGCGAAGAGCTCAGTGATGCCATCAACGCCAAGCACGAGAACGACGACTACCTGCCGGGTGTCCAGCTGCCACCGTCCATCAGAGCCACCCACGACCCGGTCGAGGCGTGCGCGGATGCCTCGATCATCGTGCTGGCGGTGCCGTCGCAGGCGCTGCGGTCCAACCTCGAGCACTGGTCGCGACACATCCCCGCCAACGCCGTGCTGATGAGCCTGATCAAAGGCGTCGAGGTCGGCACGACCATGCGGATGAGCCAGGTCATCGAAGATGTCACCGGCATCGGTTCCGACCGGGTCGCGGTGCTGACCGGACCTAACCTGTCGCATGAGATCGCCGCCCGCCAGCCCGCGGCCTCGGTCATCGCGTGCACCGACGAGCAGGTCGCCGAGACGCTCCAGTCGCGCTGCCACAGCCCGGCGTTTCGGCCGTACACGAACACCGACGTGACCGGTTGCGAGCTCGGCGGGGCGACGAAGAACGTCATCGCTCTCGCGGTAGGCATGTCGGTCGGGCTCGGTTTCGGCGACAACGCCGCCGCCACGGTGATCACGCGGGGCCTGGTGGAGACCTCTCGGCTCGGGCAGGCGCTCGGCGCGGACCCGTACACGTTCTCGGGCCTGGCCGGTCTCGGTGACCTGGTCGCGACGTGCTCGTCGCCCCTGTCGCGCAACCGCACCTTCGGACAGAGGCTCGGCACCGGCATGACGGTCGACGAGGTCATCGCTTCCACGCGTCAAGTCGCCGAAGGTGTCAGCTCCTGCGGGTCGATCCTCGACCTGGCCACCCGCAGCGGTGTCGAGATGCCCATCGTCGAGCACGTCGCGGCGCTCGTGCGCGGTGAGCTCAGCCCGAAGGAGATGCTCACCAGCCTGATCTCGCGGGCCGCGAAACCCGAGCGCACCTGACCCGGTTCAGCCGAGGACTGCGTGGTCGAGAGCCTGCGACAGGTCGCTCCACAGGTCGTCGACGTCTTCGATGCCGACGCTGAGCCGCAGCAGGCCCTCCGGGATCGATGGTGACTCGCTCTTCCACCGGCGCCGTCGCTCCAGCGACGACTCGACGCCACCGAGGCTGGTGGCGTGCACCCACAACCGGGTGTGGCCCGACACGGCGTCCGCGCGGTCGGCGCCACCAGCGATCTCGATCGCGAGGATGCCGCCGAATCCCGGGTAGCGGACCCGGTCCACCGCGGGGTGCTCCGCGAGCCGTCGCACCAGCTCGGCTGCGTTTGCCTGTGCCCGCTCGACCCGCAGGTGCAGAGTCCTCAACCCTCGAAGCGCCAGCCATGCCTCCAGCGTGCCGGGCAGCGCGCCCATCGTGCGCCGCTTCTCGTCGACGGCGCGGTAGATCTCGTCGTCGGCGGTCACGACCAGGCCGATGACCGCATCGGAGTGTCCGGCGATGTACTTCGTACCGGAGTGGACGACGACGTCGGCGCCGCTCTCCAGCGGTCGCTGCAGCAGCGGCGTCGCGAACGTGTTGTCGACCACCACGCGTACCCCGGCGGCGTGCGCGGCCTCGCACAGCGCCGGTATGTCGGCGACCTCCAGGGCGGGGTTGGTCGGTGACTCGACCCACAGCAGTGCGACGTCATCGCCGAGCGCTGCGATCACCTGCTCGGTGTCGTCGATGTCGACGAGCACCACCTTCACGAGACCTCGCTGCTCCAGTGACGACAGCTGCACGAGCGTCCCCTGGTAGCAGTGCCGCGCTGCCACCACCGTCTCGCCAGGAGTCACCAGGTCGAGCAGCGTGGAGACCGCGGCCATCCCTGACGCGAACGAGATCGCCCGGCCACCTTCGAGCTCTCCGACAGCCTCCTCGAAGGCCCCCCACGTCGGATTCGCGTAGCGGCCGTACTCGCGATCTCCACCGGCAACATACGTCGACGCCATCACGAGCGGGTGGTTGAGCGGCTGGTCGGGCTCGTGCGGAGGCCGTCCGGCCTTGACGACGACGGTCTGCGGGGACAGGGGGGGTCGGGGCGCGTCTGCAGTCACGCAGCCATTCTGGGGCATTACCCTTCCGACCATGAGTGCGCCTCGCAAGCCCCGCGTCGCTGTCGTCTTCGGGGGGCGTTCGAGCGAGCACGCAGTGTCCTGCTCGACCGCGGCGAGCGTGCTGTCGGTCATCGACCGGGACAAGTACGACGTCGTCCCCATCGGCATCAGCCACGACGGGAAGTGGGTGCTCGAGTCGGGCGACGCGGACCGGTTGGCACTCACTGCCGGGCACACGCCTGAGGTGAACGCCGACGCAGCCGCTGTCGTGGTCAGCCAGGACCCGGCGCGGCGGGAGATCGTCGTCGCCGGACCGGGAGAGACACCGCACGAGCTCGGCAAGGTCGACGTCGTGTTCCCGCTGCTGCACGGCCCCTGGGGCGAGGACGGCACCATCCAAGGTCTCTTCGAGATCGGCGGCATCCGCTACGTCGGCTCCGGCGTGCTGGCGTCGGCCGTCGGCATGGACAAGCACTACATGAAGATCGTCTTGCAGGCGGCCGGGCTGCCCGTAATGCCCTACGTCGTCATCAAGCCGCGGGAGTGGGAGCAGGACGCCGCGGCCGTCCGGGATGCCGTGCACGGCCTCGGCTACCCCGTGTTCGTCAAGCCGGCCCGGGGCGGGTCCAGCATGGGCATCACGAAGGTGCGGGACCGCGACGGCCTCGACGCAGCAGTTGCCCATGCGCACGAGTTCGACCCGAAGGTGCTGGTGGAGGCCGCCGCGGAAGGCGCGCGCGAGGTCGAGTGCGGGGTGCTGCAGCGGCCGGACGGAGGGGCAGACGCCAGCGTGGTCGCCGAGATCGTCGGTTACGGCTCGCACGAGTTCTACGACTTCGCCGCCAAGTACCTAGGCGAGGACGGCGTCGAGCTGGAAGTGCCCGCCAACCTCACGGAGGACCTCCGCGACACCATCCAGCAGCTGTCCGTGCAGGCGTTCGAGGCACTGGGCTGCGAAGGGCTGGCACGGGTCGACTTCTTCGTAGGTGCCGACGACCGGCCGGTGGTCAACGAGATCAATACGATGCCGGGTTTCACGCCGACGTCGATGTTCCCGCGGATGTGGGCCGAGTCCGGGGTGGAGTACCCCGAGCTCGTCGACCGGCTGATCACGCTCGCCGCAGACCGCGCTACCGGGCTGCGTTGAGCGCTACTGGCAAGGACTCACGTTCTCGCTGTTGGAGGTGATGGCCGCGGCCACGTCGGTGAGCGGGTCGACCGGACTGCGGCTGTCGTCAGGCGGCACGGTCACCTCGACGTACGGCCTGCGTCCGATCGTGGTGAACACGACCGTGCTGGTCGGCTGCTCGGTGCCGTCGAGGGGTTTGCCGTCGGACTCGGCGAACCAACCGACGTCGTTCACCGCGAAGCAGTACGACGTCGGTTCGAGCTGGTCGGGCCTGTCGACTCCGCATCGGAGCACGATCGCGGGATCGCCCCACGCGGCCACCAAGCCGTCGTCGGGGGAGACCTCGCGGGCCTCGGCGTCGACAACGCTGTCGGGCAGGTCGGCCACCAGCGACCGGCATTGAGACAGGTCCGCACCACGGGGAGTCGGCGGCTCGACCGACACGTCGGAACCGCAGCCGGCCAAAGTTGTCAGGACCAACGCGCCGACAGACAAGACGCCCCCCGGTCGACCAGCGACCGGAGGGCGTCGCCCACGCATGGCTGAGAAGCGAGGGTGGTTCGTCAGAAGTGAACGACGGGACAGGTAAGCGTGCGGGTAATGCCGTCGACGGACTGCACACGGGCCACCACCAGCTTGCCGAGCTCGTCGACGTTGCGGGCCTCGGCGCGCACAATCACGTCGTACGGCCCGGTGACGTCTTCGGCGAGCGTGACACCTTTGAGCTCCGCGATCGACTGGGCGACCTTCGCGGCTTTGCCGACCTCGGTCTGAATGAGGATGTAGGCCTGAACCACCACTGTGGACCTCCGCGAGTGAGTCGTGTCGTTGGCGCGGTGATCACGCTACCGCCTGGTTAGGTTGTCACAGAAGTCGAGACCGTCAAAGCGAGAGGGATCCCCCCATGCCACAAGGACTGTCGGGCACGCTGGGCGATGTTGGCGAGTTCGCCGTCGTCGCGGCGCTGGCATCGCGGTTCCCGCAGGCCTCCGGTGTCATCGTGGGGCCCGGCGATGATGCCGCAGTGGTGGCGGTCGACGGCGGCGAGGCTGTCATCTCGCTGGACATGCTCGTGCAGGGACGACACTTCCGGCTCGACTGGTCGAGTGCCACCGACATCGGGCACAAGGCCGCCGCCGAGAACCTGTCCGACATCAACGCGATGGGAGGTCGCGCGACCACGCTGCTCGTTGGGGTCGGAGCGCCACCGGAGCTCGACGTCGCCTGGGCGCTGGAGCTCGCCGACGGGTTGGCGGCCGAGGCCGCCAAGGTCGGCGCCAGTGTTGTCGGCGGCGACCTGACCCGCGCCGACGCGATCACGATCGCGATGACCGCGCTCGGAGTGTGCGAGCACGGGGTCGTCCGTCGATCCGGCGCGCATGCTGGTGATGTGGTCGCGCTGGCCGGCCGACAGGGGTGGGCCGACGCCGGGTTCGCCGTGCTGGCACGCGGGTTCAGGTCGCCGAGGGTCGTGGTCGACGCGCACCGGCAGCCGCAGCCGCCGTACGAAGCAGGCCCTGAGGCGGCCCGGCTGGGTGCGACGGCGATGATCGACGTCAGCGACGGCCTGCTGCAAGATCTCGGCCACGTCGCGGCGGCCAGCGGCGTCGCCATCGACGTCGACTCTGCGCGGTTCGACGTGCCCGAACCGCTGCAGGCGGTGGGTGCGGCGCTCGGCATCGACCCCAAGAAGTTCCTCCTCACCGGTGGCGACGACTACGGACTGGTCGCCACGTTCCCGGCGGGAGCAGCGCTACCCGACAGCTGGCGGGTGATCGGTGCCGTGCTCGAAGACGGTGAGCAGGGGACGGTCACGGTCGACGGCGCGGTGTATGACGAGCCGGCCGGGCACCAGCACTTCCGGTGACAAGGCGCGAAGCGCTGGAGCCATGGCCGCCGACAGCCCCGGGCCGTCGGCGCGCGGGGCTGCGTACGGCAGTCGTCAGCGGGTGACTTTGCCTGCCTTGAGGCAGGAGGTGCACACGTTGAGGCGCTTCGGTGAGCCGTTGACGGTGGCGCGGACCCGCTGAATGTTGGGGTTGAAGCGACGCTTGGTGATCTTGCGTGACCATGGACGGTTGTTACCGAAGCCGGGCTTCTTCGCGCAGAGGTCACAGACGGCAGCCACGGTGTACTCCTGAAGATCAAGCGGGATGAGGTCGGCCGGCACAAGCTGCCGGGCAACCGCACAAGAATAACGGATCGGCGTCGTCAGGCGCCAATCCGCTGCTGGCGCTGTCACGGGGATCGGGCGTTAGGGTTTGCGCAGCCATCGAGAGAAGGGAGCAGTCGTGAGCACGCCCGCGGAAGTCGCACTGCTGCTGCGATGGTGCGACCGCGCGCTCGCCGGCCTCGGCGAGGCACGCGAGGAGATCGACTCGCTCAACGTCTACCCGGTGCCCGACGGTGACACCGGGACCAACCTGTATTTGACGTTCGAGGCGGCCCGGCAGGCCATCGTCGAGTCCGAGCCGAGCTCGCTCGTCACCGCCCTCACGCTATTTGCCCGCGGTGCACTGCTCGGCGCCCGCGGCAACTCGGGTGTGATCTTGTCCCAGCTGATGCGAGCCGGCGCCGCACAGCTGATGCGTGGCGACCCGACCAAGCCCGGCCAGCTGCTTGCCGACACGCTGACCTTGGCAGCCGACGCCGCGTACGACGCGGTGGCGGAGCCGGTCGAGGGCACCATGTTGACGGTGGCGCGGGCTGCCGCGGCGGCTGCCCAGGAGGCGGTGCCACGAGCGCCCGAGGACCTTGCCGGGCAGATGGGTTTCGTGGTGAGGGCCGCAGCGCTCGCCGCGCGAGAAGCCCTCGAGCGCACCCCCGACCAGCTCGAGGTGCTCGCGATGGCCGGTGTCGTCGATGCCGGTGGTCGCGGTCTCTGCGTCATCTTCGACGCCGCAGAGGAGGCGCTCACGGGGGCTCGGCCACCCGCTCGGCCGCGCCGGCGCACCACACCCCTGCCGAGTCCGTCGCTGCCGACGGGCGACCTGTCGCCGGACGGCCCGGCCTACGAGGTCATGTATCTGCTCGACGCCGACGACAGCTCGATCGCGACGATGCGCAGCAAGCTTGCCCCGTTGGGCGACTCTCTCGTCGTGGTGGGCGGGGACGGTCTCTGGAACGTCCACGTGCACGTCGACGACGTCGGTGCCGCGGTCGAGGCCGGCATCGAGGCGGGTCGGCCGTACCGCGTCCGGGTCACCCACTTCGCCGAACAACGCCGTCAGTCGAAGAACCCCGATCCGGACGTCCGGGTCGGGCGCGGACTTGTCGTGGTGGCCGCGGGAGAGGGGCTTGCCAGCCTTTTCCGGGCCGCCGGGGCCGTGGTGGTCAGCGCTGGTCCCGGACAGCGCACATCGACCGGCGCGCTCCTGGACGCGATCCGGGCCACCGGGTGCGACCAGGTGATCGTGCTGCCGAACGACTCCGCCACGATCGCCGTCGCGGAGGCCGCTGCCGCGGCCGCCCGCGACGAGGGCGTCCGAGCCGCGGTGATCCCGACTCGCGCCCAGGTGCAGGGCCTTGCTGCCGTGGCCGTGCACGAGCACGGCCGCAGCTTCGACGACGACGTGGTGGCGATGACGTCGGCCGCCGGGCACACGCGCCAGGGTGCGGTCACGGTCGCCGTTCGTGACGCGATGACCATGGCCGGTCCCTGCGAGGTGGGGGACAGCCTGGGTGTCGTCGAGGGCGACTTCGCTGTGGTCGGCCGCAACCTGATCGAGGTGGCGCTCGAAGTTGTCGACCGGCTGCTCAGCGGCGGCGGTGAGATGCTCACCGTGGTGCGCGGCATCGACGCGGACCAGGCGCTCGTCGACGCGCTCGAGGCGCACGTGCGTCGTACCCGCGCCGAGGTCGAGATCGTGCGCTACGACGGTGGCCAGCAGCGTTACCCCCTGCTGCTCGGCGTGGAGTAGGACCGACCTGCGACATGGCTGGCGTCTCGCTGGACACCAAGCTCGACGGCGTCGTCGGGGGCAGGAGCTCCGGCCCGCTGCGGAAGTCACTCGACATCCAGACCGTCGGCGACCTGCTGACGCACTACCCGCGCGCGTTGCAGGACATCGGTGAGCTGAGCGACTTCTCGCAGCTCGAGGACGGCGACCACGTCACGGTCATCGCCAAGGTGCTCAGCGTGGTGAACAAGCCCTACACGGTGAAGGCGACCGGGCGGCAGGCGCAGCGCACCGAGCTGAGCGTCACCGACGGCGAGCGCGAGCTCTCGTTGGCGTTCTTCCAGCAGCCGTGGCGCGTGAAGCACCTCAGGCCTGGGACGATCGCGATGTTCAGCGGCAACGTCAGCGTGTTCAAAGGGCGCCGCCAGCTCGCACACCCGATCTGCGAGACGCTCGGGTTCGGCGCCGACCTCGACGAGTTCGCCGGACACGAGGTGCCGCGATGGGTGCCTATCTACCCCGCTACGGCGGCGGTCTCGTCCGAGAAGATCCGCGACTGCATCACCCAGACGTTGCTGGTGCTCGACGACGTGCCCGACCCGGTGCCCGATGACATACGCCGGTCGCAACGGCTGATGACCTACGGCGAGGCGCTGCGCGCGATCCACCAACCCGTCGACCCACGCCAGTTCGAGCGAGCCAGAGACCGGTTGCGGTTCGACGAGGCGTTCGGGCTGCAGACGGTGCTCGCCCAACGCCGCCAGCAGACGCTGCACCTGTCGGCAGTGGCGCGGCCGTACCGCGCCGACGGCCTGGTGACCAGGTTCGACGCCCAGCTGCCGTTCGAGCTGACCGCCGGTCAACGCGACGTCGGCACGGAGATCACGGCGGACCTCGGCCAGTCGCACCCGATGCACCGGCTGCTCCAAGGTGAGGTGGGTTCAGGCAAGACCGTCGTGGCGCTGCGGGCGATGCTTCAGGTCATCGACGCCGGTGGGCAGGCAGCGTTGCTGGCGCCGACCGAGGTCCTCGCGGCACAGCATCACCGCTCGATCACGGCCATGCTCGGCCCGATGGCGGAGGCGGGCATGCTCGGAGGTGACGCCGATGCCACTCGGGTCGAGCTCATCACCGGCTCCATGTCGACCACGCGGCGACGCCTTGGCCTGCTCAACGCGCAGTCCGGGATCGCCGGCATCACTGTGGGAACGCATGCCTTGCTCGAGGAGACGGTGCGGTTCGCCGAGCTGGGGCTCGTCGTCATCGACGAGCAGCACCGGTTCGGCGTCGAGCAACGCGCCGCACTCACCGCCAAGGCCCACGGCGCGTCGCCGCACGTCCTCGTGATGACGGCCACCCCGATCCCGCGCACCGTCGCGATGACCGTCTTCGGCGACCTCGACGTCTCGACGCTGCGCGAGCTGCCGGCGGGCCGCGCCCCGATCCAGACCAGCGTCGTGCCCGCTGCCGAAAAGCCCGCCTGGCTGAGCCGCGCCTGGCACCGGGTGCGTGAAGAGGTCGAAAAGGGTCACCAGGCGTACGTCGTGTGTCCGCGGATCGGAGACCAGGGCGTGGACGTGAAGGTCGAGGACGCGGCGTACGAGGAGGAAGGAGGCTCACCCCGCCGCCCGCCGCTCGCCGTCGTGGACGTGGTGGCCGAGGTGCGCACCCGAGAGCTTGCCGGGCTGCGGACAGAGGTGCTGCACGGACGGCTGCCGTCCGAGGAGAAGGACCAGGTGATGCGGAGCTTCACCGCCGGTGAGGTCGACGTGCTGGTCGCGACGACCGTCATCGAGGTCGGCGTCGACATCCCTAACGCCTCGGTCATGCTCGTCCTGGACGCCGAGCGGTTCGGGGTCTCGCAGCTGCACCAGCTACGGGGGCGCGTGGGACGCGGCAGTGTCGCGGGCCTGTGCCTGCTCGTCACCGAGGCCGAGGCCG
>JACCVA010000349.1 GCA_013698435.1 Nocardioidaceae bacterium
GTACGCCGACCCGTCACCTTGCGGGCGCCCGACTTCCGTCTTGATCCCGACGCTCTGCGTGCCGCGCTCTCCCCACGCACCAAGGTGCTGCTGGTCAACACGCCGCACAACCCCACCGGGACTGTGCTCGACGACGACGAGCTGCAGTCGATCGTCGATATCGCCCGTGAGCGCGACCTGCTTGTCATCACCGACGAGGTCTACGAGCACCTGACGTTCGACGGCCTCCGGCACCGGCCGCTGGCGACGTTCGACGGCATGCGCGACAAGACGCTGACGATCTCGAGTGCCGGCAAAACGTTCTCGTTCACCGGCTGGAAGGTGGGCTGGGCGGTCGGGCCCGCTCACCTGATCCGGGCCGTCACGACGGCCAAGCAGTTCTTGACGTTCACGTCAGGCGCGCCGTTGCAGCCCGCCATCGCCTACGCCCTCGGCCTTGACGACGCCTACTTCGGGCAGCTCGCCGTCAGCCTGCAAGCCAAGAGAGACCGGCTCTGCGCCGGTCTGCGTGACGTCGGCCTCACCGTCTTCGTGCCCCAGGGCACCTACTTCGTCACCACCGACATCCGACCGCTGGGGTATGCCGACGGGGTCCGGTTCTGTCTCGACCTGCCCGACCGCTGCGGTGTGGTGGCGATCCCGCACGAGGTCTTCTACGACGACAAGCAGGCCGGACGACCCTTGGTGCGCTGGGCCTTCTGCAAGCAGGACGACGTGCTGGACGAGGCCGTCCGACGGCTGCGGACGCTCAGCGGGTGACGGACCTTCCCGACTTGTAGTCGAACCACTCCTTCGACCCGATCAGGACCAGGACGCTGGCCACACCGACCCAGATGATGCCGACGAGCCCCTGCGCTTCCCCACCGGTGACCAACGCATACAGGTTGAACGCCACCCAGAGGCCGCCGAGAACCACCAGCGCGATCGCCGCCCATCGCTTTCCGATGAAGGCGAGGATCGAAAACACCAAGGTCAGAAGGGACCACACGAGCAGGACGCCGCCGAAGGTCTGGAGGAACGTCTGTGCGTCGGCGCGGTCGACGTTCGAGGCCATCTGGTCCAGCAGTTCGTCATTGCTGCTCGCGGCGAGGAAGACCCCGCCGAGCAGCAACCCAACAGCGCTGCCGATCCACGACATGATGCACCCGGCGAGCAGCGTGCCCGGCCGCTTGGGAGCCGGCCGGTCACCGCCGTAGCCGTAGGGGTCGCCTCCAGGAGGGGGCGGCGGGTAGGAAGCAGGTGGACCGGGCTGATACGACACGAGGACTCTCCAGGTGTTCGGTCGGCGTGGTGGCGGCAGCCTACCGGCTGGGGGTCTGCTCAGCGCGGACGTGGTGGCGGTGGCGGCGGGGGTGGTGGGCCGGGGCCACCGGGGGGCACGCCGGGGGGCACGCCGGGGCCACCGGGGGGCACACCCGGGCCGCCCGCGTCGCCCGCCACGGTGAACCAGTCCCGCGCCGGCTTGCTCCACAGCAGCAGCACGACGCTGGCGACGTACACCGCCACCACCCACAGCTGAGGCCCGGCAACCAGCGTGAGCAGCACCGTCAGCGCCCCCATCACGCTGAGCGCCAGGCGCGACGGCTTGTTGCGATGGAGCACGAACCAGCCGAGCACCAAGGAGGCGGAGGCGAAGACACTCGTCACCATCAGTATGTACTTGACGGTCTGGCGCGCCAGGTCGAGCGTGAGGTCGTACCGCGCCAGGTCGTCTCGGTCGATGATGTCGCGCAGAAAGGCGCTCATGTCGGCGGAGTACAGCTGCGACATCCCCTGGAAGACACCGACCAGGGCGAAGACGCTGCCGAACAGCGTCAGGAATCCCGCCACGGTCACCTGCGGAGGACGGCTCGCGTCAGCGCGCCCCGGTGAGCTCACGCCCGCTTCACCTCGAGGGTGTCGTGTGTGGTGTCCACATCCACCGTCACAGTGTCTCCGTCGGCGACCTCGCCTGCCAACAGCGAGCGTGCCAGCGCGTCACCGATCGCGCTCTGCACAAGCCGGCGCAGCGGTCGGGCACCGTACGCCGGGTCGAAGCCGGTCAGCGTCAGCCACTCCCGCGCGGCGGGAGTGACGTCCAGCGCGATCCGGCGCGACGCCAGTCGCGAGGCGAGGGCCTGCACCTGCAGGTCGACGATGGCGGCGAGCTCCTCGGTCCCGAGCGCGTCGAACAGCACCACCTCGTCGAGACGGTTCAAGAACTCCGGCTTGAAAGCGGCACGGACCATCGACATCACCGCATCACGCTTGGCGGCCTCGTCGAGCTGGCCGTCGACGAGGTACTGCGAGCCGAGGTTGCTGGTCAAGATCAGGATCGTGTTACGGAAGTCGACGGTGCGCCCCTGCCCGTCGGTGAGGCGGCCGTCGTCAAGCACCTGCAGCAAGATGTCGAAGACCTCCGGGTGCGCCTTCTCGACCTCGTCGAGCAGGACGACGGAGTACGGCCGACGGCGCACGGCCTCGGTGAGCTGGCCGCCCTCGTCGTAGCCGACGTAGCCGGGTGGGGCGCCGACCAGCCGAGCGACGGAGTGCTTCTCGGAGTACTCACTCATGTCGACCCGCACGATCGCGCGCTCGTCGTCGAACAAGAAGTCCGCGAGGGCCTTGGCCAGCTCGGTCTTGCCGACGCCGGTGGGGCCGAGGAACAGGAACGAGCCGGTCGGGCGGTCGGGATCGGAGATGCCGGCGCGAGCCCGGCGTACGGCGTCGGAGACGGCCGTCACCGCGGCGCGCTGGCCGATCAGTCGCCGGCCGAGCTCGTCTTCCATCCGG
>JACCVA010000370.1 GCA_013698435.1 Nocardioidaceae bacterium
CGGGGTCTCCGTTGGTTCGGTACAAGGCACACGAACCTCGCCGCACAGGATCTGCTGCGGGGAAAGCGGAGGGTGGCCGCGTCCGAAGGCGCCTGGCCGCGGTTCGCCAAGCAGATCCGCAGCTCGGCCGAGGATGCCATCATCTCGATGGAGCTGCTCGGCCCCATCGGGGCAGCTAAACGGCAACGCCTCAAAAGTTCGCTTGATACGCACGAGCTCACGTTGATTCTCACCGTGCGCGACCTCACCAAGGTCGTCCCCTCGACGTGGCAGGAGTCGATGCAGAACCGAAGAGAGATCGGCTGGACCGACCTTTGTGACGCCATCTGCACACCTGAGCCGTCGTCGGGCAAGCCGAGCAGGTTCTGGCTCCACCAGGATGTGATGGGAGTTGTTGACCGGTACTCGTCGATCGTCGACAAAGATCGGATGCGCATCATCACCGTTCCAAGGACCAGCGGCGATCCTGGCCTCCTGTGGAACCGTTTCAGGGCTGCGCTCGGCGTCGACGCGTCAGGCAAGTCGCTTCCCAAGGCGCACAACCCGTCCCTCGGTGCAGTCACGAGCGAACTGCTGATGCGCGTGAACACACGCACGCACGACCTCGACTGGACGCGTTACCGGCACGGTGTCAAGAACGCGCTGGGGAAGAGGACGCTGGGCCGTCGGACCTCGGGCGAGCCGCGCTACGGCCTGTCACCGCAGCACCATGCATGGCTCCGGAAGCGTTCCATCGCCATGGTGCAAGACATCGAAGCCTCCGGCATCGAGATCATCGGTGATCTCGCAGAGATCATCCCCGCTGAGGAGCCCTCAGCCGTCACGTTCTCGCCTGACGACCTCACCGACTCCCTGCTGCTGGATGCGGCGCTCGACGGCCTCGCCGGGATGGGAAAGATCGTCGGCGACCTCCGCCTCGAACGAGACGCCCTGCGCGAGGAGGTTCTCCAGCTGACGACAGCATCGTCCGCATCCGGCGCCAAGCCTAGGCGCGTCCAAGGATCTCGCGGCGCGCGCTAGTTGCGGTTCCGACCTCGGCGCCTTTCGTCACCGCGCAGGAGGTCGTTCGACGATCCGGGCCAGGTGATGTATCTTGACATCAAGATAGATGCTCTTCAGGCGTTTTTCCCGCTAAAGGTGGCGCCGGGATCGCAAGGCAGCCCGCCGGCGACACGGCGGACCGCACGGACGAAGGAGACTACAGATGAGCAGCGCGAACAGCTTCGGCGCCAAGGGCACGCTCGAGGTCGGGCGGTCGTCCTACACGGTTCATCGACTGTCGGCCGTCACCGGTGACGGCATCGACGTGGCGAGCCTGCCGTACAGCCTCAAGGTGCTGCTCGAGAACCTGCTCCGCACCGAGGACGGCGCCGACATCACGGCCGACGATGTGCGTGCGCTCGCGGGCTGGGAGGCCGATGCGGACCCCAGCAAGGAGATCCAGTACACGCCCGCTCGAGTGATCATGCAGGACTTCACCGGCGTGCCCGCGGTTGTCGACCTCGCCACCATGCGCGAGGCGATGCAGGACCTCGGCGGCGACCCCGCGAGGATCAACCCGCTCGCTCCGGCTGAGCTCGTCATCGACCACTCGGTGATCGCCGACGTGTTCGGCACCTCCGCTGCCTTCCAGCGCAACGTCGAGATCGAGTACGAGCGCAACTTCGAGCGCTACCAGTTCCTGCGGTGGGGGCAGGGCGCGTTCGACAACTTCAAGGTCGTGCCCCCGGGAACCGGCATCGTTCACCAGGTCAACATCGAGCACCTCGCCAAGGTGGTCTTCACCCGCAAGCACGACGGCGAGACCCTTGCCTACCCGGACACCTGTGTCGGCACCGACTCCCACACGACCATGGTGAACGGGCTCGGTGTGGTCGGGTGGGGCGTCGGCGGCATCGAGGCGGAGGCCGCAATGCTCGGTCAGCCGGTGTCGATGCTGATCCCGCGCGTGGTCGGGTTCAAGCTCTCCGGCGAGCTGCCGGAGGGTGCCACTGCCACCGATCTGGTGCTGACGATCACCGAGCAGCTGCGCCAGCACGGCGTCGTCGGCAAGTTCGTCGAGTTCTACGGGCCCGGTGTCGCCGCCGTGCCGCTGGCGAACCGCGCCACCATCGGCAACATGTCGCCGGAGTACGGCTCCACGATCGCCGTGTTCCCCATCGACGACGAGACCCTCACCTACCTGCGACTGACCGGCCGCGACGACGACCAGCTCGCGTTGGTCGAGGCGTACGCCAAGGAACAGGGCTTGTGGCATGACCCCGACGCGGAGGCGCGCTACTCGGAGTACCTCGAGCTCGACCTGGGCTCCGTCGTCCCCTCGATCGCCGGTCCGAAGCGGCCGCAGGACCGCATCTCGCTGACCGAGGCGAAGGAGGGCTTCCGGTCGGCGCTTTCCGACTACGTAGGCGACGAGGGGCCGGCAGAGGCCGGTCACGAGCCTGAGCACGGGGTGGCCTCCAGGGTCGACGAGGGTTCCGCCGACTCCTTCCCGGCGTCCGACCCGGTCGCGGTCGGCTCGTCAGGAAACGGCGTCGGCCGCCCGCACGAGTCCGGCCACTCCGACAACCGCCCGTCGCGTCCGACCCGGGTGACCCTCGAGGACGGCTCGTCCTTCGAGATCGACCATGGAGCGGTCGCGATCGCTGCCATCACCTCGTGCACGAACACGTCCAACCCGTCGGTGATGATCGGGGCGGCGCTCCTCGCCAAGAACGCCGTCGACAGGGGGCTGACCAGCAAGCCATGGGTCAAGACCACCCTTGCGCCGGGCTCGAAGGTCGTCACCGACTACTACGAGCGGTCGGGTCTGACGCCCTACCTCGAGAAGCTCGGCTTCAACCTTGTCGGATACGGATGCACGACCTGCATCGGCAACTCCGGTCCACTCATCCCTGAAGTGAGCACCGCCGTCAACGAAGCTGACCTTGCTGTCGTGTCCGTTCTCTCGGGCAACCGCAACTTCGAGGGCCGCATCAACCCAGACATCAAGATGAACTACCTCGCGTCGCCCCCACTGGTCGTCGCGTACGCACTTGCCGGGTCGATGGACGTCGACCTCTTCAACGAGCCACTGGGCCACGACACCAACGGTGACGACGTGTTCCTCAAGGACATCTGGCCATCGCCTTCGGAGGTCGAGGAGGTTGTCGCTCACGCGATCACCGCCGAGATGTTCGCGAAGGACTACGCCGACGTGTTCGCCGGCGACGAACGCTGGCAGTCACTGCCGACGCCCGAGGGTGACACGTTCGCCTGGGCCGACGACTCGACGTACGTCCGGAAACCGCCGTACTTCGAGGGGATGCCGACCGAGCCGGAGCCCGTCGAGGACATCAGCGGTGCACGCGTGCTGGCGAAGCTGGGGGACTCGGTGACGACCGACCACATCTC
>JACCVA010000396.1 GCA_013698435.1 Nocardioidaceae bacterium
ACGAAGCGCACGAACTCACGTGCGACAACGACGGTCCCGACGCAGGCAACGAGCCCGCCGGCAAGTCGGATCGGGAGCCAGTACGCCGGTATGGACGCCGGTTGCCAACGCGTCAGCAACCAAGGCACCAGCACGATGACCGTGCCTGGTGCGGCGATGAAGTGCAGCGCGCTTGTGCCTACCGCCAGCCTGCGACTCATCAGGCTCCCTTGGCCAGCTCAGAGGCCTCGGCACAGGCCTTCAAAGTGAGCAGCTGCTTGCGCATCATCACCAGGTCGCCCCAGCCGAGCAGCTCTCGGCGTACTCGCCCGGGGAGAGACGACGCTGAGACCGTCAGTGCGACGGTGAGCCGCGAGCCGGTGCCTTGCTCTCGCACCTGATATGTGAGCGTGATCGGACCGAAGATCCGAGCTGCTTTCGGAGTGCCGACAGCTGTGATGTGGCAGCCGGTCTCGAACTCCACGATGGTCCCCACGATGAAAGCCTGTCCGACGGCGAGCTTCTCCGCGCCGGGAGTCAGTTGCCGGGGGCTCTGGCGGCCTCCGTTGTCGATCCAGTCGTAGCTGTATGGGGCGACCTTGACTTGGCAGACCCAGCGAAACAGCACGGCCAGATCCGCGTCGACGTCGACGGCTCGCAGGTAGCGCCGGTAGGGCCTGGTCGCATACCGCTCGCAGGGGTATGTAGCCTCCCGTTCTGCCCGCGTCGTTCCCCAATGTTGAGCAGACGGCCTCATGAGCGCCTCATTTCCGTACGGCAGCGTATGTTCTGACAGTACGCTAGCGTATGGAGCATGTCCAGACTCTCAGGTGATGACTGGGCGTTGGCGGCGCTCGACGCGATCTCGTCCGGTGGAGTCGCCGCAGTTGCGGTCGAGCCGATCGCGGTGAGGCTCGGCGCCACCAAGGGCAGCTTCTACTGGCACTTCAAGGCGAGGGGTGACCTCGTCGAAGCTGCGCTGGCGCTCTGGGAGCAACGCAGCACCCTCGACGTCATCGCTTCGGTTGAGCAGGCAGGGGGTTCGCCAAAGGCTCGGCTGAGGAGGCTGTTCGGTCTGGTGTTCGACGCTGCCGCGCTCACCCATGCGGACATCTCCCTTCACGCCGACGCCGATCCTGCCGTACGTGAGGTCGTGACGCGTGTCTCGCGGCGCCGCATCGACTACTTGGCCAGTCTGTTGCGCGAGTGCGGCCATACTCCGCGCGCCGCCCGCAGGCGCGCCGTGTTCGCCTACAGCGCCTTCCTCGGCAACATCCAGCTGATGAACAGCTCGCCGAACTTGCTCGAGTCGTCTGTCGGGTCGCTGAGCCGGTACGCCGACGCGGTCGTCGAGTCACTGGTGCGGATCTGAGACGGTCCACCTGGTTCATTTCTGAAAGCCGTGCCGATCCTCGCCGTCCGCGATGTCGCGGTATCGATGCAGCACTACGCTGCCCTCGGCCGCGAGGTGCGCGGCTACACCGATCCCGACGGCGGTACCGGCGGCTACCGCTACGGCTCCCGGGCCCGTGAACCTGCACCCGTCGAAGTCCTCGAACCTCGACCCGCTCACCGCCCAGGTCCCGCTCTACCTCCTGGTGGACGACGCAGACGCGTTGTACGCCGAGTGGCGGGCCCGCCAACGTCGACGGGCGCATGCAGGCTCCCCGCGACACCGACTACGGTCTGCGCGAAGGCGCCCATGTCGACTCTGACGGCAACCTGGTTCGCTTCGGTTCGTGGCTGGACGGCGCAAGCGCCCGTCTGTCAGAGAGATGGCGTCAGCGGGTGGTTCACCGTCACGCCGTCCAAGGTGACGTCGACCTTCTCGTCGTAGAAGCAGATCAACCCAGCAAGTGCGACAGCGTCAGGGAGCGGAGCGTCGTAAACCCAGGCAATGTCGCGACCGCGTGCAGATGAAGCGACGTCTGCGGTCTCGGGCGCCCCGGGGTCGAGCGAGAAGTAGGACGCCTCTCCCTTGTAGGGGCACACGCTCCGCGTGTCGCTGCCTGTCAGCAGCTCCATCCGCACGTCGTCGCGGGGCAGGTAGAAGCGGGCAGCCATGTTGGTCTCGAAGGCCAACCGCGGAGCAGCTGAGCGAGCCAGCTCTACCCCGGCGAGCCGGATTTCGATCGAGCGTGCGCTCGCGCGCACATCGACCCGGTGGAACGGATCACGAGGATGCCCGATGA
This sequence comes from Nocardioidaceae bacterium, assembly GCA_013698435.1. GTDB lineage: Bacteria > Actinomycetota > Actinomycetes > Propionibacteriales > Nocardioidaceae > JACDHG01. The sequence goes on from JACCVA010000396.1 coordinate 2,172, forward strand.
CCGGCTCCTCCTCTTCGAGCCAGCTGTCGAGCCCGGCGAAGTCCAAGATCACATATCCCACGAGCGGCGCCTCCCTGAGCTGGAGCCCCACCTGCTCGAGCGTCCGGCTACGACCGAGTGTCAGGTCGACAACTTCACCGGGCGCGGTGTGGGCGGTGAAGGGGGTGTTGGGGTAGAGCGGGCCAGCGCCGTCCGGGACCGTCGGCATGATCGAGGCGCGGCTCGGTTGCAGCCCGGTGATGTCGGCTGCGGGCACGGCGTACTCCGGCACCACCCGGCGGGGTTCCCAGACGAGACATGCGCGGTTGGAGTCGACGACGGTCTCGTCGTCGACGATGCCGCGGATGCGTTTGGCGGTCGGCTCGAAGCGGAGCGTGTCCTGGGCTGCCGCGAGATATGACTTCAGCTGAATGGCCATGCGTCCAGAATGCTCGCGCATCGGACGACTTCCAAGCTCCCAGGTCTGACGATTGGGAGCCGGCCCGGTCGCGCTGATAGTCTGGGCGTTGCCGTATAACGGCCGCGGGATCCAGAGTGCCCGGGTGAACAGGCCCCGGCGCGCCGCGCAACGAAGCCCCGAAGGGAGATCGCGTGTCACTTGACGCTGCGACCAAGAAACAGATCATCGACGAGTACGCCACCGGTGACGGCGACACGGGTTCGCCCGAGGTCCAGGTGGCTCTGCTCACCAAGCGCATCTCGGACCTGACGGGGCACCTCAAGGAGCACAAGCACGACCACCACAGCCGTCGTGGCCTGCTGCTGCTCGTCGGCCAGCGCAGGCGCCTCCTCAACTACTTGCAGAAGACCGAGATCGCGCGCTACCGAAGCGTGATCGAGCGTCTCGGCCTTCGCCGATAACCCCGCTGGAGCGGTCCTCCCCACGGAGTGGCCGCTCTTCGGCATTTCCGGCCTGCGCACCCTGCAGCACCATGCGCCGCGGCAGCAGACCGGGCATCACAACTGAATAGAGCACAGCACAGACGGGTGCTCTCACACGGTGAGCACCACCATCCAGTGACGTCACGCTGACGCACGCGCTGCGAGCACGCCGGTCCTCGGTAGTGGCTCTCGGGACACCGGTCGGGTACGAGACCGGCCGTCGCCCGCAAGCCTCGATCGAAGACCGGCCCCGGCACGAGCGCGACAGCGTCGGGCACACCCTCGCTAGTCCCGCCTGAGGCCGGACCGCGCCGCCCAGAGATGACGCCGCACGTTCGAGAAAGGACTCCCATGACGGGATCCGAACCGCAAGCCGTAGAGACCGTGATCGACAACGGTGCTCACGGAACCCGAACCATCCGCTTCGAGACCGGGCACCTTGCCCGCCAAGCCGCCGGCTCCGCCGTCGCTTACCTCGATGAGGAGACCATGCTGCTGTCGGCGACCACCGCCGGCAAGCACCCCAAAGACCAGTTCGACTTCTTCCCGCTGACGGTCGACGTCGAGGAGCGGATGTACGCCGCCGGTCGTATCCCCGGCTCGTTCTTCCGCCGCGAGGGCCGTCCCTCCGAGGACGCCATCCTCACCTGCCGTCTGATCGACCGTCCGCTGCGGCCGTCGTTCGTGTCCGGCATCCGCAACGAGGTGCAGGTCGTCATCACCGTGATGGCGCTGCACCCCGACACGCCCTACGACGTGCTGGCCATCAACGCGGCCTCGATGTCGACGCAGCTGTCAGGTCTGCCGTTCAGCGGCCCGATCGGTGCCGTGCGAGTGGCCCTCATCGACGGCCAGTGGGTGGCTTTCCCCAACCACAGCCAGACCGAGGACTCCGTCTTCGACATGGTCGTAGCAGGGCGCGTCACCGAGACCGGTGACGTCGCCATCATGATGGTCGAGGCGGAGTCGACGCTCGGCACCTGGGAGAAGGTTCGCGCCGGCGCCCAGGCACCAACAGAAGAGGTCGTGGCCGAAGGCCTCGACGCGTCCAAGTCGTTCATCAAGCAGCTGTGCGAAGCACAGCAGCAGCTCGCCGACGTCGCCGCCAAGCCGGTCGCCGAGTTCCCCCGCTTCCTCGACTACCAGGACGATGCTTACTCCGCCGTGGAGGGCGCCGCCTCCGGTGACCTCACCTCGGCGCTGACCATCGCCGCGAAGCAGGAGCGTGAGAGCCGCCTCGACGAGATCAAGACGGTCGTGCTCGAGAAGCTCGGCGGTGACTTCGAGGGCCGCGAGAAGGAGATCGGTGCGGCCTTCCGGGCGCTGACCAAGAAGCTCGTCCGTCAGCGGGTTCTCGTCGACGGTGTGCGCCTCGACGGCCGTGGGCTGACCGACATCCGTACGCTGTCGGCCGAGGTCGGCGTCATACCGCGGGTGCACGGATCCTCGCTCTTCGAGCGCGGGGAGACGCAGATCCTCGGTATCACGACGCTGAACATGCTGTCGCTGGAGCAGAAGCTCGACACGCTCTCTCCGGAGAAGAGTCGGCGCTACATGCACAACTACAACTTCCCGCCCTACTCCACCGGTGAGACCGGTCGGGTCGGTTCGCCGAAGCGTCGTGAGATCGGTCACGGTGCGCTCGCCGGCCGCGCGCTTCTGCCCGTGCTCCCGGCACGTGAGGAGTTCCCCTACGCCATCCGCCAGGTCTCTGAGGCGCTCGGCTCCAACGGCTCCACCTCGATGGGCTCGGTCTGTGCCTCCACGATGGCCCTGCTCAACGCTGGTGTGCCGCTGCGCGCTCCGGTCGGCGGCATAGCGATGGGCCTCATCTCAGGGGAGGTCGACGGAGAGCAGAAGTACGTCACGTTGACCGACATCCTCGGAGCCGAGGACGCCTTCGGCGACATGGACTTCAAGGTGGCCGGCACACGCGACTTCGTCACGGCTCTGCAGCTCGACACCAAGCTCGACGGCATCCCTGCCGAGGTCCTGGGTGCCGCACTCGGCCAGGCGCGCGACGCACGGATGACCATCTTGGACGTGATGGCCGAGGCCATCGACGCGCCTGACGAGATGGCTCCGACGGCGCCGCGCATCCTGACGATGAAGGTGCCGGTCGACAAGATCGGTGAGGTGATCGGCCCGAAGGGCAAGGTCATCAACCAGATCCAGGACGACACCGGTGCGCAGATCAGCATCGAGGACGACGGCACGATCTACGTCGGCGCCGACAACGGTGAGGCCGCGGAGGCTGCGCGGGCGACGATCAATGCGATCGCCAACCCGCAGATGCCCGAGATCGGCGAGCGCTACCTCGGCACGGTCGTGAAGACGACCAACTTCGGTGCGTTCATCTCGCTGCTCCCCGGCAAGGACGGTCTGCTGCACATCTCCAAGCTGCGGGCCCTCGCCGGTGGCAAGCGTGTCGAGAACGTCGACGACATCGTCTCGGTCGGCCAGAAGCTCCAGGTCGAGATCCAGGAGATCGACGACCGCGGTAAGCTGTCGCTCGCGCCGGTGGTCGAGGACTCCGAGCCGGCAGACGAGACCGTCGACGCCTGACGCGTCGTGGCTCACCTGTCTGCGACCGAGCAGCCGCTTGGTTCGACACGCACGCTCCTCAAGGAGCACGGTGACGGCGCGAAGGGGGGAGCCATCGGCTCCCTCGTTCGCCGCACCGTGCTCCCGGGCGGGCTGCGGGTGGTCACCGAGGCGATGCCTGGTGTCCGATCTGCTGCCCTCGGACTGTGGACGGGGGTAGGTTCTCGCGACGAGAGCCGGTCGTTGGACGGTGCGACACACTTCCTCGAGCACCTGCTCTTCAAGGGCACGGCTCGGCGTACGGCGCTCGACATCTCCGCACAGCTCGACGCGGTCGGTGGTGAGCTCAATGCCTTCACCGGCAAGGAGTTCACCTGCTACCACGCGCGGGTCCTTGACGCCGACGTGCCGCTGGCGATCGACGTACTGTGCGACATGGTGACGTCGTCAGTGATTCCGTCGCACGAGGTCGAGAGCGAGCGCAGCGTGATCCTCGAAGAGATCGCGATGCACGATGACGACCCTGACGACGTCGTCCACGATGCCTTCGGGTCGGCGATGTATGGCGACAGCGTGCTCGGCCGGCCGATCACCGGCAGCGTCACGTCGATCAACGCACTGACCCGCCGCCAGATCCTCGGCTACTACCGCCGTCGCTACACAGCCGACAAACTCGTCTTCGCGGCGGCCGGCAACGTCGACCATGCAACGGTCGTCCGGCTCGTACGCCGGTCGTTCGAACGCGCCGACGCCCTCGGTGACCCGTCCCGCGGCCCGGCTCCGGTGCGCACCAGCGCTGCCCGCGCGCGCACCGTGCCCGGCACTGCTCTCGTCGAGCGGCCGACCGAGCTCGCCAGCTTCGTGCTCGGCGCCCCGGCGTACCCCCGCGGCGACTCGCGCAGGTTCGCGCTGGGGGTGCTCAACGGCATCATCGGTGGCGGGACGTCGAGCCGGCTCTTCCAGGAGGTGCGCGAGATGCGGGGGCTGGCCTACACGATCTACTCGTTTACGTCGCAGTATGTCGACAGCGGCTACTTCGCGGTGGCCGGTGGATGCATGCCGGCCAAGGTCGGAGACGTACTCGGCATCTGCCTCGATGAGCTGGCCAAGGCGGCTTCGGCCGGTATCACCGTCGAGGAGCTCGACCGTGGCAAGGGACAGCTGCGTGGCACCCTTGTGATGGGCCTCGAGGACGCCGGAGCTCGGATGACCCGGATCGCCAAGGCCGAGCTCGTGCCGGGGGGCCTGCTGAGCGTCGACGAGTCACTCGCGTTGATCGACGCGGTCACCCTCGACGACGTGCACGGGGTAGCGCAAGAGGTGTTCAGCCCCGAGCCGACCCTGGCGGTCCTCGGGCCCGCTGAGGCGCTCAGCCGCGCCACCCGGGCCACCCGCGGCACCGCCTGACCTCCCGACCCTCGCCGCCGGCCTCGCGGCGTTTGCCATGTCAACAAGCCAGTTGGCTTGTGAACATGGCAGATCTGCCGTGTAAACAAGCCATCTGCATTGTGAACATGGCAAACGCCGAGTGGATAGGCTCGCCTGCATGATTCGTGTAGGCGTCATCGGTGCTGCCGGCAAGATGGGGGAGCTCGCATGCGCGACCGTCGAGTCCACCGACGGGATGGAGCTGGCCGCCACCATCACCGAGGACGACTCGGTCGACGATCTGGCCAGCGTCGACGTGGCCGTCGACTTCACCCATCCCGGCGTCGTCATGGACCACGTCGCTTGGTGCGTTGCCCACGACATCGACGTGGTGGCGGGTACGTCGGGGTTCACTCATGACCGGCTCGAAACCATCACCGGCTGGCTCGCACCGGGCCCGTCGAGCAGCGCAGACGTCGGCGTCCTCGTCGTTCCCAACTTCTCGATCGGCGCGGTGCTGATGATGCGGTTCGCGGCCGAGGCGGCGCGATACTTCGAGTCGGTGGAGATAGTCGAGCTGCACCACCCCACCAAGCTCGACGCCCCGTCGGGTACGTCGATCCGCACCGCGCAGCTCATCGCCGCCGCGCGGGCGCGGGCCGGCACCCCCGACATGCCCGACGCGACCAGCGACAGCCAGCTCGGCGCCCGCGGCACCACAGTCGAGGGGGTGCCGGTCCACAGCGTGCGTGCGCGCGGCCTCGTGGCACACCAGGAGGTACTGCTCGGCAGCGCCGGCGAGACACTGACGATCAGGCACGACATGCCGGACCGGGTGGCGGCGATGGCCGGCCTCGTCGCGTCGATCCGCTACGTCGTCGACCATCCCGGCCTGACCGTCGGCCTCGAGCCGGTACTCGGCCTCGACGCCACCGACCCGGTCAGCCGGTAGCCAACCGCAGCAGGGCTGTGGTCACGGCGGCGACGGCGACCACCACCAAGAACGGCGCCTTGAGCAGCAGCGCGACCAGGCCGGCCCCGACACCCGCCAGGCGCGCGTCGACCGTCAGGTCCTGACCGGTGGACAGCGCCTGCACGGCGACCAGGGCCCCGAGCAGCGCGACCGGGATCAGGTCGGCGATCCGGCGTACGACGGGCCGATCGAGCACGGTCTCCGGCACGGACAGGCCGGCCAGCTTGAGCAGATAGCAGCCGAGCGCCGTCACCAGGACCGCCGTCCACATCAGCTGGCCACTCCGGTCCCACTCGGCTCATCGGCCGTACCGGATCGGCGTGCCGCCAGTGCGCCCGACAACATGGCGACGCCGGCGGCGGCGATGACAGGTACGCCGGGTCGTGTCACCGGCACGAGCACAAGCGCCAACGCCGCGGCCGCCACCGCCGTCATCCGGGCGTTCAGGCCGGTCAGCTGCGGCCACACCAGAGCCAAGAAAGCGGCGGGCACCGCAGCGTCGAGGCCGTAGGCCGCCGGGTCACCGATCACGTCACCGGCCAGCGCGCCGACCGCAGTCGCGACGTTCCAGAGCACGAACACGGCGGCGCCGGTGGTGAAGAACCCGAGCGGCGCATCACGGCGGTCTGCGGGCTTGAGCGCCATCGCCGTCGACTCGTCGATGAGCAGCTGGGCGGCCACCAGACGCCGGGTGCCGCCAAGGCGCAGCAGCGACGCCACCTTCAGCCCGTAGAGGGTGTTTCGGCTGCCGAGCATCAGGGCAGTGACCGCTCCGGACAGCGGCGCCCCGCCGGCAGCCACGACGCCCACCAGCGCGAACTGGGACGCGCCGGTGAACACCAGCAGGCTCAGCGCGCAGGTCTGCCACACGCTGAAGCCGGAGGTCACCGCGATCGCGCCGAACGAGACGCCGTACGCACCCGTTGCCAGGCCCACGCCGAGCGAGTCGGCCATCAGCTCCCGACGTGCGGGGGTATCGGCAAGCCTGGGCACGAGTCGAGACTAGGGGAGCGCGCAGACGAACAAAGCCGGCGGTCAGCCCTCGCGAGTGAGGTCGGTGTGCAATCGCACCTGCTTGACGACCACGGATCCGTCGCCGTGCAGGTCGAGCTCCCGGTGGCCACCGTCGGGCGCCCAGCCCTGGCTCCCCAGGAACGCCCGAAGGTCGTCACCGTCGACGTTGACCCACCACACGGCTCGGCTGAACCGGTCCGACCGCATCGTGTCGACGGCGGCGTGCAGCAGCCGTGAGCCGTGACCGACGCGTCGGTACGCCGGGTCGACGACGAGCTCGGTGACCTCTGCGTCGTGCCCGGGGTCGGCGTCGGCGTCCGTGCTCGGCGCGGTGGCCGTGAACCCCCGCACGGTCGCGCGCTCGAGCGCGACCAGCACGCGCTGACGGGCCTCCTTCGGCCGCGAGATCGCCTGCTGCCAGCCGGCCTCGAACTCCTCGGGAGGCAGCGAGTCCAGCACGTCAGCCGGCAGTACGCCGGCGTACCGCTCCCGCCACGACCGCATCTGCACCTCGGCTACCGCCGCGACGTCGTCGCCCCAGGCGAGGCGGACGCTCACGTCAGCGGTGGGGGACATGCCGTCATCCTCGCAGGGACCCGCGACACCGCCCGGCGCAGGGGAGAACGTCGTCGCGAGGCTTGGGTAGCGTGAGCGGATGCGTTTCGTCGGCTACGGAGCAGGGGCGGTCGGTGGCGTCGTCGGGGCGCTGCTCCATCGCGCCGGCCACGACGTCGTACTGGTCGCCCGGGGCGAGCACCTCGCCGCCGTCCAGGCGACAGGCCTGACCCTGCGCTGGCCCGGTGGCAGCAGCGTCGAGCAGATCGGAGCGGTCGGGCACCCGGGCGACGTCGACTGGCGCGGGGACGAGGTGGTGCTGGTGGGCGTGAAGAGCGACGCCACGCTCCCCGCGGCCGTTGAGCTCGTCCGGGCTGCGCCACCGTCGATCACGGTCGTCAGCCTGCAGAACGCGGTCGCCAACGAGCCGACATTGTTGCGCTTCTTCGCGCACGTCTACGGCGTCTGTGTGATGGCGCCGACCGGACACCTCGAGCCGGGCGTCGTCGAGGCGCACTGTCACCCGACGCCCGCGATCCTCGACATCGGTCGCTATCCCGACGGGGTCGACGTCACCTGCCGGTCGGTCGCGGCGGCGTTCGAGGACGCAGGCATGGTGTCTGAGCCACGGGCCGACATCATGCGATGGAAGTACCGCAAGCTCGTCATGAACCTCGGCAACGCCGTGCAGGCGGCGTGCGGGAGTCTCGAGGGTGTCGATGAGCTGCGCGACCTGATTCGGGGTGAGGCGGCCGCTGTCCTCGATGCCGCCGGGATCGAGCCGATCAGCGCGGCCGACGACGCAGCACGCCGCGGAGACATCCTCAGGCTCGGCGAGGTCGGGGAGCGACCGCGCAGCGGCGGGTCGTCGTGGCAGAGCCTCGAACGGCGTACCGGCAGCGTCGAGAGCGACTACCTGAATGGGGAGATCGTCTGGCTCGGGCGCAGGTACGGCGTCGCGACGCCGGCGAACGAGCTGATCCGCCGGGAGGCGACCCGGCTCGCGGCCGAACGCAGCGCCCCGGGGACTGTCGACCCCCGCAAGCTGCTGGCCCAGCTGAGCCGCTGACGCACTCAGGCCAGGAAGCTCAGCTCGTCGACGAACCGCTCGATCAGGGACGTGACCTCGCCGGGGCGTTCGAGGCTTGG
>JACCVA010000255.1 GCA_013698435.1 Nocardioidaceae bacterium
TCTGAGTCCACAACGAGCTCACCCGAACCGACGCAGACCGTCCTGACCCACGTCGGTCGACCGGCCGTGACGTCGTGGCGCTGACCGGCTAGCACCGCGTACGGCAACCCTTGCCCGCTACGCGCCGTCCATGACACACGCTGGCGGCTTTGCCGAAGCTCGCAACACGCCCGCGGTACTAGCGGACGGGAGGCGGGCCGTGCACGGGCTCGTAGCCGACCGGCCAGGAGAAGAAGGAGCCTTCGCCGTGAGTGAGACCGGGCACCCGCTGCTCGAAGGCGTGGACCTGGCTGGTGGGCAGGACGCCGGTGATGCGGCAACGGGTCAGGTGCAGCTGTGGAGGCTGTGGGGTGGCGCCGACAGCATGCAGCTTCTGGAGCACCGGGGTGATCGAGTCGGCCGGAAGCTCCACCTCGAACTCGCTGACCGGTGCGCACACCGTCGTACCCGCGCTGCGCAGGGCCTCGTGCAGCACGGTGGCAGTCAACCGGCGGAAGTCACCCGCGGTTGACAACGGGGCCCAGTAGCCGGAGTCCGTCAGCGTCACGATGCAGTCGGTGACCCGCCAGCCGTACAACCCGCTGCCGAGACTTGACTGCACCGTCTCCTCGATCGCCGTGTGGAACGACAGCAGCAGTCCACCCAGCTCGACCTCGCGCCCGTATGTGACGCCCGAGCCGATCGGTCCCGGCTCGATCCGCAGCCCGACCGTCGCAAGGTCGCGGTTGCCGGGTGTGCCGATGACCTTCAGGGCGTGGCCCACTCGGGTAACGCGCTCGATGTGGACGGTGCGGGTGGGCAGGAACTCCGCCGCGATGCCGAACTCGCCCGCCAGCCGGGCGGCGATCACCTCCTTCTGCACCTCGCCGTAAAGGCTGACCGTCAGCTCCTGGTCGACTCCGTCGAGACGGGCATCGATGAGTGGGTCCTGCTCGGACAGCTGTTGGAGCGCCGCGAACAGCGCCCGCCGATCCCCAGGGTTGTCGGCCACCACGACGGACTCGAGTCCCGGGGGTGGGAAGTGCCGACCGCCCAAGGCGTCGTCCCACGCCCCGAGCTGGTCGCCGATCTCTATGTCCGACAGGCCGACGATGGTGGCGATGTCGCCGGCCTGTGCCGGCACCGTCTCCGTGATGGTGCCATGGGTGAACGTGCTGACGCTGGTGACTCGGCCTTCGCGCTCCACGACGGTGCCGGTGCGGTTGCGATGGTGATAGACGACCTGGTCGCGTGCCGTCAGGGTGCCGGCGTGAAGGCGTGCGTACGCCGCCGTCTGCCCCGTCGAGTCGCACTCGATCTTGAAGACGCTGGCGTGCAGGGGCGCAGCCGATGATGCGGTCCGGGCGGGCAGATAGCGACTCAGCGCATCGATCACGTCGGCGACGCCGATGCCGGACAGGGCCGAGCCGAAGTACACCGGGTGCACCGTGCCGTGGGCGGTGAGCCGCGCAAGGGCCCCGAGCGCCTCGGTCTCGGTGAGCGGTCGCTCGCCGTCGACGTACCGGCTCAGCAGCTGGTCGTCGACGTCGGCCAGCCGCTCGACGAGCTCGTCGAGGAAGGCAGCGCCGCGACGTCGGCTGACGGTGCACTCGCGGCTGCCGAGATCGACCGGCTCGGTGAGCGCGATCGCGTCGCCGGCGAGGGCACCACGAACCGCGGCCATCGTGTCGGCGTACGTAGCGCCGACCCTGTCGATCTTGTTGGCGAAGATGACGAACGGGATCCGCAGCCGTTCGAGGATGCGGATGAGCACGCGCGTCTGCGGCTGCACCCCCTCGACGGCCGAGACCACCAGCACGGCGCCGTCAAGCACGGCGAGCGCTCGCTCGACCTCGGCCACGAAGTCGGAGTGGCCGGGTGTGTCGATCAGGTTGACCTTGACGTCGACGGCATCGATGGAGCGGACCGTGAACGTGACCACGGCCGAGCGGATGGTGATGCCGCGCCGACGCTCGATGACGTCGGAGTCGGTGGTGGTGTCGCCGTGGTCGACACGGCCGAGGTGGGTGGTGACCCCCGTCTCGTAGAGGAGACGTTCGGTCAGTGTGGTCTTACCGGCGTCGACGTGGGCGACGATCCCAAGGTTGAGAGTGGGCATGGAGAAGGGCTGCCTTCGGAGTGATCGAGAAACAGGGCGCGATCCGTCCGATGAGCTGCCGCATCTCCAGTGCTCCTTCGTGGTCGTAGGGGTGGTTGGGTGAGGCTAGCGGCGTATGCCGACGCAGGCGAGTGGTTTTCGCGGACGACGTCCGGGCACCGGGCTTGTGCCGCGCGTCGACACTAGAAGCCCAGCCGACGCAGCTGCTTGGGGTCGCGCTGCCAGTCCTTGGCGACCTTCACGTGCAGGTCGAGGTAGACCGGCGTACCGAGCAGGGCCTCGATCTGCTTGCGGGCAGTCGTTCCCACGTGCTTGAGCCGCGCGCCACCTTTGCCGATGACGATGCCCTTCTGGGTGGGCCGCTCGACGTAGAGGTATGCCTGGATGTCGAGCAACGGCTTGTCCGCGGGCCGCCCCTCTCGCGGTCCCATCTCCTCCACCAGCACCGCAAGCGAGTGCGGCAGCTCCTCGCGGACACCTTCGAGGGCGGCCTCGCGGATGAGTTCGGCAACCAAGGTCGCCTCCGGCTCGTCGGTCAGGTCACCGTCGGGGTAGAGCGGCGGACCGTCCGGCAGCCGAGCGACCAGGAGGTCGGCGAGCAGCCCGACCTGGAAGCCGTTGACCGCCGACACCGGCACGATGTCCGCCCAGCTGATGCCCATGCGCTCACCCAGCACCGCCACCGAGGTGAGATAGCCGACGAGCTGGTCTGGTGTCACGAGGTCGGTCTTGGTGACGACCGCGAGCTTGGGTGTCCTGGCGACCTTGGCCAGCTCGGACAGCAGGAACCTGTCCCCCGGGCCGACCGGTTCGGTCGCGGCGAGGCACACGGCGACCACGTCGACCTCGGCCCAGGTGTTCTTGACGAGGTCGTTGAGGCGCTCACCGAGGAGCGTGCGGGGCCGGTGCAGGCCGGGTGTGTCCACCAGCACGAGCTGGGCGTCGGGTCGGTGGACGATGCCGCGGATCGCGTGCCGGGTTGTCTGCGGCCGAGGGGAGGTGATCGCGATCTTCGTGCCCACCAGGGCGTTGGTCAGCGTCGACTTGCCCACGTTCGGCCGACCGACCAAGCTGGCGAAGCCGCTGCGGAACGGCACAGCTTCGGTGCTCACACAGCTGATCCTGCCGCAGCCGGAACCGGCCGGGCCACACGCACCATCAGCAGCAGCGCCCCGAGCACCAGCCCGGCGCCGCACCAGGCAAGTAGCGACAGCCGCTCGTGGAGAACCAGCACGCCCAGCAGCGCCGCCACCAACGGCTCCACCAGGCCCAGCGTCGCCGCGGTGGCCGGCGGCACGACCCGCAGCCCACGGTTGAAGCAGCTGTAGGCCAGCACGGTCGCAGCGATCACCAGATAGCCGACCATCGCCACACCGCGGCCGGTCGTCGCCCACCCCAACGGTGCGCTCAGCCCGGGCGCGAGAACCAGCGCCGCCACGGTGAAGATCGCCCAGATCGCGACGGTGGTGTCGGTCGAAGTCCGACCGATGGCCGACCCGGCGACGATGAACCCGGCGTACGACGCCGACGCAGCGATGGCGAAGAGGACGCCGACTGTGGTGACGCGCCCGTCGAGGTCTCCGCTCAACAGCAGCGTGAGGCCGAGCAGGGCAAGACCCGTCGCCGCCGCCCACGACCGGGAGACGTTGCGGGTGACGAGGCCGGTGACGATGGGCGTGCAGCCGATGGCGACGAGTGTGCCGACGGCGACCCCCGTCCTCGAGACAGCGCTCAGGAACGTGTAGTTGAAGGCCGCTTGCGCGACGCCGGCGGCCCACACGGCCGGGATCGACAGGGCTGCTTGCAGGGCCCGGACGCCGAACGGCACCGCCAGGCACAGCAGGACCAGTGCGGTCAGCAGCAGCCGAAGAGCACCGATCGACTCCGCCGCAGCCTCCGGGCCGAGAGCCTGCGCGGTGCCGACCGTGCCGAAGAGGGCGGCCCCGGCCGCTACGAGTGTCACGCCGGCCACCGCAGTGCCGGCACGAGTCACGTGGTCACCGAGGCGACGACGTGCCCGTCGGCGGAGGCCAAGTAGATGACGACCCCGTCGCCGGCAAAGCCCGTGACGGCGGCGACGTCGGCGTCACGGACGCCGCCCCGGCCGTCGCCGATCACCAGACACGCCTCGAGCCCCTGGGCCCCGCTGCTGACTGCCATCACCGTCGCCACCTGCAGGGCGCTCAACCGTAGCGACGGCAGGTCGACGTTGGTGGCGGTGTAGGTGCGGCCGTCGGTGTCGCGGACGGCAGCGCCTTCGACCGCCTGTGTGCGGGCGCGGCTTGCGCGTGCCAGCGTCAACAGCTTCGCGTCCTCGGGATCGGTGAGCTCGATCGTCATACCGGCAAGCCTATGCGCCCACAACTCGTCGAGCTGTCCGAATCTCATCGAGCAACAGGCGATGAGATTCAGACAACTCAAGGCTCGACCGGCGCCGAGTCGGCGGCTGGCTGGTGGGCCTCGTCCCTGTCCATCTCGACCCGGGAGACGACAACCGTGACGACCTTGTTGCGGCGGCCGGCTAGCGCCTCGGCCTGCAGGTGCAGGCCTTCGCAGGTCACCTCGGCGCCGGGGATCGGCACCTTGCCGAGATGCTTGGCCATCAGGCCCCCGACGGTCTCTATGTCCTCGTCGTCGATCTTGACGTCGAACAGCTCGCCGAGCTCGTCGACAGGCAGCCGCGAGCTGACCCTGATAGCGCCGTTCGTCAGGTGCTCGACCTCGACCGGGTCGGAGTCGTACTCGTCGGTGATCTCCCCGACGATCTCCTCGAGCAGGTCCTCGATGGTGACAAGGCCGGCCGTGCCGCCGTACTCGTCGACAACGATCGCGACGTGCATCCGCTTGGCCTGCATATCGCGCATCAGCTCGTCGGCGGGCAAGGTGTCGGGCACATAGAACGACGGCCGCATCACGGTCTCGATCCGCTCGGTCGTCTCGGCTTCGTGGCGGTCGTAGACGCGTTTGGTGACGTCCTTGAGGTAGGCGATGCCGATGATGTCGTCGAGGTTCTCGCCTATGACGGGGATGCGGGAGAAGCCGCTGCGCAGCGCCAACGACATCATCTGTCGCAAGGTCTTGTATCGCTCGATGAACACCATGTCGGTGCGGGGAACCATCACCTCGCGCACCAGCGTGTCGGAGAGCTCGAAGACCGAGTGGATCATCCGGCTCTCGTCGGTCTCGATCACCCGGGACTGCTCGGCCAGGTCGACCAGCTCCCGGAGCTCGGCCTCCGTCGCGAACGGTCCCTCGCGAAAGCCGGGCCCAGGGGTGAGCGCGTTGCCGATGGTGATGAGCAGCTGCGGCAGCGGACCGAGTACGGCCGTCAACGCCCACAACGGACCGGCCGTCAGCAGACCGACGCGTTCGGAGTGCTGGCGCCCGAGAGTGCGCGGGCCGACGCCCACCGCGATGTACGACACGACGACCATCGCGCCGGCCGCCACCAGCACCTGCAGCCAGGTCGGGTCGAGCAGACCACCCCTGGTGCCACCGGTCGTGGTGGCGCCGGCGACGACGAGCGTCACCAGCACGACGGCGGTCGTCTCGCACACCGTACGCAGCAGCAGCGCGGTGTTGAGGAAGCGCGGCGGATCGCTGACGACAGCGAGCACCTTCGCGGCGCCGCGCCGACGCTGGCGTGTGAGCTCCTCGGCGCGCACCCGCGAGATCGACGACAGCGCCGACTCGACGCTCGCCAGGATGCCTGCCAACACGATCAGGACTCCCGCGAGCACGAGCAGTGTCGCGCCGGCCACCGTCATTCGACGACCTCGCCGCTCTTGACGCCCAACCACTCCGCAAGCAGTCGGGCCTGAAGAGCGAACATCTCCCGCTCCTCCTCCGGCTCGGCGTGGTCGTAACCGAGCAGGTGCAGGATTCCGTGGATCGCCAACAGCGCCAGCTCGTCGTCGACGCTGCGGTGGAACGTCGGCGCCTGCGCGGCGGCGTACTGCGGACACAGCAGCATGTCACCGAGGATGCCCTCGACCTCAGGCTCGTCATCGCGGGCGGGGCGCAGCTCGTCCATCGGGAACGACAACACGTCGGTAGGACCGGCGTTGCCCATCCACTGCTGGTTGTACTGGGCGATGGTGTCCTCGTCGACGAAACGCAGGCACAGCTCCGCCCCCGGGTGCACGCGCATCCGTGTCAAGGTGAATCGGGACAATCTGAGGAACGCGGCCGGGTCGAGCTCGAACCCGGACTCGTTGAGAACCTCGATGCTCATCGCGTGTCGGCCACCGAGGTCGGGCCGGAACTTCGTTCGGCCTCGTAGCTGTCGTAGGCGGCGACGATCTTGCCCACCAGCTTGTGGCGCACGACGTCGTTGGCGTTGAGACGGCAGAAGCTGACGTCCTTCATGCCTTCGAGGATGCCCTGCACGACCTTCAGCCCACTGTGCGTGCCCCCGGGCAGGTCGACCTGGGTCACGTCTCCAGTCACGACCATCTTGGAGCCGAAACCGAGCCTGGTCAGGAACATCTTCATCTGCTCCGGCGACGTGTTCTGGGCTTCGTCGAGGATGATGAACGCGTCGTTGAGGCTGCGCCCGCGCATGTACGCCAACGGCGCGACCTCGATGGTGCCGGCGGTGAGCAGCTTGGGGATCGTGTCGGGGTCGAGCATGTCGTGCAGCGCGTCGTAGAGGGGTCGTAGGTAGGGGTCGATCTTCTCGCTCAGGGTGCCGGGCAGGTAGCCCAACCGCTCCCCCG
>JACCVA010000414.1 GCA_013698435.1 Nocardioidaceae bacterium
TCCATGACTCGCATGATAAGAGCCTGGCGCCCGATCACCGAGCGCTAACGCCGTGGCGCCCTCGATGCACGCGCCATGTGCCGCAAGCCGATCGTCATCTGACACTTTGCGGCGACCGCCGTGCGTCGGGAGCGCCCCCCCCGATCGGTGCCGCAGGCCGTTGGTCAAGCGGGACAGATCCTACCGTCGCAACACGAGGGGGTTGCGGGTTCGCCGCCTGGCGTTCGGCTTGCCGGACGCATAGAGGTGCGGAGTTGAAGGCACCGCCGCCGCTGCTGCCCGTTTTGGCGTCACGGTCTGGACCTACGAGATGGAGGCAACAGGTTGGCGGAGGATTGTGCGTAGCTTCGCCGGGTCCGTGCGGCGTGCGTCGGAGAGGTACACCTCGTGGTGCTTGCCGTTGAACGTGAGGCCGTGCGTCGGGAGGTACTCGTCGTGGAGCCGAGCGAGGACGGGTGCCTCGGAGTCGTAGGACCCGACGTGCAGTATCTGTACGCTCATGCCTTCCGTGTAATGCGTGAAATACACACGGTCGAGCGCCGCGAGAGCCTTCTTCTCCACCCGCTTCGTTGCCGTCTTGATGATGTCGTGGGTGATCCAAGCGGGTTGGGAGATGGCCATCGTCCACTCCCAGGCGCTCCTGTCTCCGGCAACGAAGACGCGAGGGTCCTGAGCGCTCCACAGCCCTTCGAGCGGCCCCACGGTGTGGACGCGCCCGAGTTCGCTCTTGGCAATCGCACGCACGGCGTACGAGAGGGTGAACAACGCTTGGACGGCCTCAACGTATGCGGGTGACACGTTCGGGTCACCGTGCCCGTCGATCATCAAGAACGGCAGATCGGGAACCTCGACGACGTGGAAGTCGCCGGGCTTGGGAGCGTACAACGCCGGCAACGCCTTCTTGATGTCGTAAGGGTCCATGCTGCTCATCCAAGCAGCGAGCGTGCCGGTACTCGATCCACTTGCGGGAATCCGATCAGGGCGTCCGCTCGCTGTCGTGTCGGCCCCGGCTTTTCGTCGCAAGCGGTTGCCCTGCGGAAGGGCGCGAGAGTGTCGGCGACGCTCGGTCAACGCCTGGGTGCTCGCCGCGGATGTCGCCTAGGCCGTCGCGTCATAGACCAGCGAGGCGTAGTCGGGGTGTTGGCCAATCCACCACGCGACGTAGGGACACACGGGGATGACACGTGCTCCGTCGCTCCGCAGGTCGTCGAGGGCGCTGCGCACGAGCGCATCGGCCACCCCCCGGTCGTCGAAGCCCAGGTCGACCTCGGTGTGGGTGAGCACGCAGAGCCGCTCGGTGCGCTGGTAGGACAGGTGCCCCGCGATGCGACCGTCGACCGAGGCTTCGTAGCGCTCTCGCGCCCGCTCGTCCCCTGTCCGGATGGCCAGGGCGGGTCGCGCGCTCGCGCTGGCGTCTGGTTCTAGCAGCGTCGTTGAGGCCACCCGCACCAGCCACTCGCCGTACTCCGTCAGCCCCCAGCCACGGATCCCGACGAGGAGGTGCAGGAGCATGGAGTTGACCAGCGCCCAACAGGCATCGGCGCCGCGTTCGATGCTGACATCTCGCCGCAGGCCGCCGACGCCGGCGAGGTGGGTGACGAACGCGGTGGCGCCGTCCAGGCTCTCCTGGCGGATCATCTGACTGAGAGCACGGGCGTCGGCGTCGACGTCCGCCGCGGCGAGGACGACGGCCCCGATCGCTGTCGCTCGCGCGCCCACGTCCAGGAGCATGTCGACCCACATTCGGACCAGCCGGCCCGGGTCCCGCTCGGCGAGGATCGCCTGAACGGCCGGGCGCTCGGACATGGGGACGGGTTCGTCGTCGCCGCTGATGGCCCAGTCCCACGCCAGCTTGAGCAGCGCACTCTTGCCCCCGACCGAGGAGTACACGGTCTTACGGCCGACACCTGCCCGCTCGGCGACGGCATCGATCGTGGTGGCGGCGTACCCCCGCTCGACGAAAAGCTCGCCGGCAGCGGCGACGATGGCGCGCCGGGTCACGCGGGCCTGGTCGGCGCGCAATGCCGAGGAGTAGGGAGTCCGGACCTCCTGGACCACCGCGCCGCCCATCGGTTCGCGAGTGTCCACAGAAACCTCCTTGACGCCAGGTGCAGGTTGGTAACACCATAGGTGTCGTCAATACATTATCAGTGTGAGATGAGGATATGTCATGCGCGTCGCCATCATCGGAGCGGGCCCGGCCGGTCTGCTCGTGGGCAGTGCCCTGGCGGGCCGAGGCCACGACGTCCTCGCAGTGGACCGCGACGCCGGCCCACCGCGTCAGGGACGCTGGGCCCGGCGCGGGGTGATGCAGTTTCACCACGCGCACGGCTTCCGGCCGCAAGTGGGACAGGTCCTGCAAGAGGAGTGGCCGGCGGCGTTCGCCGCGTGGCTAACGCTAGGTGCCGAACCGATCAGCTTCGACATTCCGGGCCTCGGGCAGGTGCCGGGCGGACATCGGTCGCGGCGGGACACTTTCGAAAGAGCGCTCCGGGCGACCTCGGACGACGTGTCGGGCCTTTCGGTCCAGCAGGCACACGTGGACGGCCTGTTGTCGTCGGGAGGCCGGGTCCGCGGGGTCATTGTCGATGGCTCCCGGCTGGAGGCCGACCTCGTAGTCGACGCGTCGGGACGGTCAGGCCGAGCGGTCAACGATCTACGCGCACCCTCAACCGTCGGCGGCCTATGTGGCATGGCGTACGTCGACCGCCAATACCGCCTCCTCGACGGTGCCGAGCCAGGGCCCATGACCAATCCCCTTGCCTGGCAGGCCGACTTCGACGGCTACCAGACCATCATCTTCCTGCACGAACGTGGCCACTTCTCAGTCCTGCTGGTGCGGCCCACGGCCGATGCGGCGTTGAAGGACCTGAGGCACCCGGCCGCGTTCGAGGCGGCCTGCCGGGCCATCCCCGGACTTGCCGAGTGGACGGATCCGGCGCGCGCCCTGCCGGTCACCGAAGTCCTTCCGGGCGGTCCGCTCCGCAACGCCTACCGCGGGCAGGGGGGAATCGACGAGCGGCCGGTGGTGCCCGGACTCGTGAGCGTTGGCGACGCAGTCGCGACCACAACCCCGACATTCGGTCGTGGCCTGGCCACCACCTTCGTCCAGGTCCGAGAATTGCTCGCCCTGCTCGACTCCGAGGCCGACCCCGGACTGGTTGGTGAGCCGTTCGACGCCTGGTGCGAGGACAACATGCTGCCGTGGGTGCTCGACCACGTGCACATGGATGGCGACCTCGTGCGCCGATGGCAGGGTGGCGACCTCGACCTCACCCGGCGGCTGCCCTCGGACCTGATCCTGTCCGCGGCGACGGAGGACCCCTGTATCGGGCACGCGAGCCCGGGTTACCTGTCGATGCTGGAACTCCCCTCCTCCCTCGACGCCGTCGAGCCCCTCGCCCGCGCCGTCTACGCGTCCGGCTGGCGGCCAGAGTACAGCTCTGGGCCGACCCGAAACGAGCTCGTCGAAATCATCGACGCCGCCC
>JACCVA010000438.1 GCA_013698435.1 Nocardioidaceae bacterium
TCTGCATCAAGGCGATGGCTACGGTCACCCCGATCCGCGCTGCCACAACCGACGTGGTGCTGATCGGCGAGAGTCGGATGCGGCGTAGCAGCTTGGTCGAGCGCCATCCGACAAGCGTGGCGGCCGCCGAACGTGGCACTGGTAGCGATGGCCCATCCCAACAAGCCCGGCGTCACGAACTGGATGGTCTGCAGCGAGGCGTCCTCGACTCGTTCGGTCCTGACGGTGTACTTCGGCGGCTGGCCGCTCGCGGCGACGTTTGCTGACTGGACGAACGACCGCAGGGTCCCCTGCGCGACTGCGGCCTGAACCTGGTTCGGGTGCAGCGTGCGTCTGCCGCCGTATGTCGGAAGACGTACGCCGGAACAAGCCACAGCCGTTCACCTGCCGCCGTATGTCGGAAGACGTACGCCGGTACAAGCCTCAGCCGTTCATCTGCCGCCGTATGTCGGAAGTCGTACGCCGGAACGAGTCTCAGCCTTGGTCCTGCAGTGTCGAGGTCGAGCGGCTGTCACGCTGTCGTCAGCATGGTGCGTACGACGCGGAGACCGACCGACATCCGCGCGAGATCGGTCTGGTCGTCGGAGGTGATCTCGTCGAGCGTCGACTTCGCACGCCCGACGAGCGTCTCTTCGGTGCGCTCCCAGGACTCGATCCGCTCCTCGACGCTTGCTCCCGACTCGGTTGTCGCCAGCACCTGCGCCGTCAACGCCGCGTGCACGGCGTGTAGGTCGTCACGCAACGTCGCCCGCGCCATCGTCTGCCACCGGTCGTCGCGTGGGAGAGCGAAGATCTTGTCGAGAAGCTGGCTCAGACCGAGGTCGGCGCCGAGCCTCGCATGCAGCCGCGCCACCTCGATCGGGTCGTAGCCGTCCCGGTTCGCGATCTCGGCGATCTCCAGTGCGGCGTACGCCGACGGAAGCACCGCCACCTGCTGAGCGAGCCCCTCGGGTACTCCGGCTTCGGTGAGGGCGTTCCTGCTGCGTTCGAACGTCTCGTGGTCAACCCCGCACAGCAGTTCCGGCAACGCCTGCATCACCTGCTGGATGCGGGTGCCGAAGACCTCCACGGTCGCCTCGGAGTCGAGAGGGGGCCGGCGGTTGTTGACCATCCACCGGGTGGCTCGCTCGACGAGCGTGCGCACCGACAGCCGCATCCGGGTCTGGACGGACGCGTCGACCGTGTTGTCGAGGGCGTTGACCTGTTGGAGGAGGTGGTCGGCGCCGTAGAGCTCGCGGCAGACGACGTGAGCCCGTGTCAGCTCCTCTGCGGTGGCACTTGTCTCCTGGCTCAACCGGTGGAAGAACGTGATTCCGGCGAAGTTGACGAGGTCGTTGACGACCTGAGTGACGATGATCTCTCGACGCAGCGGGTGCTCGTTCATCTGTTCGCGGTACGGCTGGCGCATCTGAGTCGGGAAGTAGCCGAAGAGGTCGCCCCGCAGGAACGGGTCGTCAGGGAGCGCGCTCTGCAGCAGCTCGTCGGCCAGCACGATCTTGGTGTAGGCCAGCAGGACGGCCAGCTCAGGTGCCGTCAGCGCCGTCCCGGCCTGGCGTCGGCTTGCGAAGTCTTTCGGGGTAGGGAGAAACTCGATCTCCCGGTTGACCAGCCCGCGCCGCTCCAGCCGCCGGATCCAGGACTCGTGCACGTGCATGAGCGGTGCCGCCACCGCCAAGGAGCTGGCCAGCGCGAGGTTCTGGTCGTAGTTGTCGCTGAGCACGAGGGCTCCCACCTCGTCGGTCATCGACACCAGGAGCTTCTCCCGCTCCTGCTCCGTCATCTGTCCGGCATGCACGAGTCGGTCGAGCAGGATCTTGATGTTGACCTCATGGTCAGAGGTGTCGACTCCCGCCGAGTTGTCGATGAAGTCGGTGCAGATGCGTCCGCCATTGGCGGCGTACTCGATCCTGCCGAGCTGGGTGAATCCAAGGTTGCCGCCTTCACCGACAGCCTGACAACGAAGCTCCTGTCCGTTGACCCGGATCGAGTCATTGGCCTTGTCGCCGGCGTCGGCGTTGACCTCTGCCTGGGCCTTCACGTAGGTGCCGATGCCGCCGTTCCAGAGCAGGTCGACGGGGGCAAGCAGGATCGCCTTCATCAGCTCCGCAGGCGTCAGGTGCGCACCTTCCTCGACTGCGAGAGCCTCAGCCACCTCAGCCGATACCGGGATGGACTTGAGCGTCCGCGAGAACACTCCCCCACCCTCGCTGATCACGCTCGTGTCGTAGTCGGCCCAGCTCGACCGCGGCAGCTTGAACAACCGAGCGCGTTCGGCGAAGGACGAGGCGGGGTCCGGGTGGGGGTCGAGGAAGATGTCTCGGTGGTCGAATGCGGCCACCAGCGACGTGTGCTCGCTCAACAGCATGCCGTTGCCGAAGACGTCTCCGCTCATGTCGCCGATGCCGACCACGGTGAAGTCCGTTGTCTGGCAGTCGATACCTCGCTCACGGAAGTGTCGCTGCACCGAGACCCACGCACCTCGCGCGGTGATGCCCATCGCCTTGTGGTCGTAGCCGACGGAACCTCCGGACGCGAACGCGTCACCGAGCCAGTAACCGTAGTCCTTCGCCACCCCGTTGGCGATGTCGGAGAACGTCGCCGTGCCTTTGTCTGCCGCCACCACCAGGTAGCTGTCGTCACCGTCATGGCGCACGACGTCTCGCGGAGGAACGGTCTTGCCGTCCACCAGGTTGTCGGTGATGTCGAGCAAGGCGCAGATGAACGTCTTGTAGCAGGCGATGCCCTCAGCCAGCATTGTCTCGCGGTCGGCTGAGGGGGGAGGCATCTGCTTGCAGTAGAAGCCGCCTTTGGCGCCGACCGGGACGATGACGGCGTTCTTCACCATCTGGGCCTTCACCAGCCCCAGCACCTCGGTTCGGAAATCCTCGCGGCGGTCCGACCAGCGCAAACCACCGCGCGCGACCGCACCGAAACGCAGGTGCACACCCTCGACGCGTGGCGAGTAGACGAACACCTCGAACGCCGGGCGTGGCTCCGGCAGGTCGGGCACCTGCTTGGGTTCGAGCTTGAGCGACATGTACGACTTCAGCTCGCCGTCGTCGTCGCGTTGGTAGAAGTTCGTGCGCAGGGTCGCGTCGATGGCGCGCAGATAGCTGCGCAGGATCCGGTCCTGGTCGAGGCTCGCCACGTCGTCGAGCGCCGCGGTGATCTTGTCCTGGATCTCCTGACCAGCCACCGAACGGTCGCCGTCGTACGCCGGGTCGAAGCGCACCTCGAACAGGTCGACCAGCAACCGGGCAATCGGGACGTTCGCTCGCAGTGACGCCTCGATGTACTCCTGGCTGAACGGCGAGCCGCCCTGCCGGAAGTACTTGGCGTACGCGCGCAGGATCGTGACCTGACGCCACGGAATGGCCCCGTCGAGCACCAGCGCCGAGAAACCGTCGCTCTCGGCACGGCCGGACCAGGTGGCACGAAAGGCGTCCTGGAAGAGCTCCCGGGCACCCGTCGGCATCTCCGCTTCTCGGCGCAGGCCGAAGTCGTAGATCCAGGCGGGTCCGCTGCGAAGCGACAGCTCGTACGGCCGCTCATCGACGACTTCCACACCCATCGCCGAGAGCAGCGGCAGCACGTGCGACAGGCTGATCGGACTGCCGGTCCTGAACACCTTGAAGCGAGCGACGCCCTCCTCGGCGTCGGCCGGCGCATAGAGGAACAGACCTACGGAGTCGGGGTCGGCCGCCTCTACCCGGCCGATGTCCGCCGCCGCCACCTGGGGACGGAAGTCCTCCTTGTAAGCCTCCGGGAACGCGTCGGCGTACAGGCGAGTGATCCGCGCACGGTCCTCCTCACCGAACTCCTCGGTGATGGCCGAGACAAGGTCGTCGGTCCACGAACGCGTTGCCTCGGTGAGGCGTCGTTCGAGCTCGGCCGAATCGAAGTCGCGCAGGGTCTCGCCCGGCTTGGCCCGGACGACGAAATGGAGCCTCGCCAGTACCGACTCGCTCACCCGTGCGGTGTAGTCGAGGGTGTCCGCGCCCAGCGTCTCCTTGAGGATCGCCTGCAGCTTCTCGCGTACCTGCGTCGTGTAGCGGTCGCGGGGAAGGTAGAGAAGGCACGACAGGTAGCGGCCGAACTCGTCACGTCGGCTGAAGAACCGCAGCTGCCGACGCTCGCGCAGGTGCAGCACGGACTCGGCCACCGGCAGCAGGTCGTCGACCGGCGTCTGGAAGAGCTCGTCGCGAGGATAGGTCTCCAAGATGTCCATCAGGGCCTTGCCGCTGTGGCTCCCGGGCGAGTAGCCGGCATGGTCGACGAGTGCCCGAGCCTTGTTGCGCAGCATCGGGATGCGGGTGAGGCTCTCGGTGTACGCCGCCGAGCTGAAGAGCCCGAGGAAACGTCGCTCCCCTGTGACCTCGCCGGCCTCGTCGAACGTCTTGATGCCGATGTAGTCGAGGTAGACCGGGCGGTGCACCGTCGATCGCGAGTTGGCCTTGGTGATGATCATCAGCTGCTTGTGGCGCGCCTTCGCACGAACAGCAGGGGGCAGTTTGCCGAAGGACGGTGACATGTCCTGGTCCGACCGCAGGATGCCCAGGCCGGTGCCGGGGAGCGCACGGAGCACGTCCTCGCCGTCGACGACCTGCAGCCGGTACTCGCGATAACCGAGGAAGGTGAAGTGGTTGTCGGCCAGCCACGACAGCAGCGCCTTGCCCTCCTCGATCTCGGGCTGAGGAAGATCCGGAGGGTTGCTCTCCAGGTCGGCGACGATCTGTTGGGCCTGGTCGTTCATCTTGGCCCAGTCCTCGACCACCTCCCGGACGTCACGCAGAACCTGCGTCAGCTTGGTCGATATCGCGTCGACCGCGTCCTGGTCCGTTTCACGGTCGACCTCGATGTGCATCCATGACTCACGGACGAGGTCCGACGTGATGCCAGCGCCCGGCCCGTCACCGTCGCTGACCTCGAGCAGCTGCCCGGTGACGTCACGCCGGACGAGAAGCTGCGGGTGGATCACGGCGTGGATCGGGCGGTCGTCGGCGGTGATCGCCATCGTGACGGAGTCGACGAGGAACGGCATGTCGTCGGTGACGACCTCGATGACCGTGTGTCCCTCGGCATCCCACTCGTCGTCCTCGACCGCAGGGGTGAAGACACGTAC
>JACCVA010000446.1 GCA_013698435.1 Nocardioidaceae bacterium
GTCGTGGAAGCGCCGCCGACGGGGCCTCCGCCGCACTCGCCGCCTCCAACCCGATGCTGGGGTGGAACAGCGAGCTCGGCGAGACCACGACGCTGGTGTTCCTGCGCCACGGTGTGACCCGGCATACCGCGGCCCGCAAGTTCTCCGGTCCCGGTGGCGACGATCCCGGTCTCATCGAGGAAGGTGTCGCGCAGGCCGAGCGGGCGGCGTCCGCGCTGGCACGTGACGGCGGCGTCGGCGCGGTCCTCACCTCGCCTATGCGCCGCACGCGCGAGACCGCAAGGGCGGTCGAGGCGGCGCTCGGCCTGTCCGCGACCGTGGAGGAGGATTTTCGTGAGTGCGCGTTCGGCGCCTGGGACGGCCTTACGCTCGCCGAGGTGCAGGAGAGCTGGCCCGACGAGCTCGGCCGGTGGCTCGCGTCGATGGACGTGGCACCCCCCGGAGGCGGTGAGTCGATCGTCGAGGTCCAGCGGCGGGTCGAGTCGGCGCTGGTCCGCTCGCTGTCGGCGTACGCCGGTCAGACGGTGGTCGTCGTCAGCCACGTCAACCCGATCAAGCTGGCGGTGCGCTACTGCCTCGACGTTCCGCTGCACTCGGTCAACCGGATGCTGCTGGCGCCCGCATCACTGACGACACTGTCGTTCTATGCGTCGGGCGCGTCGGCGCTGCGCCAGTTCTCCGCAGTGCCCTGACGGACGGTGCCCATCTCCCCGATTCGTCCGAGTCACCGCGCGGAAGCTCAGCCTGAATGAGCCGGACGGATCGGCAGTGTGGCTGGCAACTAGGGTGGAGTCCGCGTGATGTCGTACGCCGAGAGGGGCTGCAGTGCCACGACGAAGGGTCAACCTGCCCGACCAGGCAGGCGCTGAGCTGAGCCAGGGTCTGCGGGCGATCGAGCAGGAGCTCGAGCTCACCGTCGAGTTCCCGGCAGAGGTGACGGCCGCCGCCGAGCAGGTCGCTGCCGCACCACGGCTTCCGGACCTCGACCGTTGCGACATCCCGCTCGTCACCATCGACCCCGAGGGCTCGATGGACCTCGACCAGGCGTTGCACTTCGAGCGTCACGACGCTGGCTACCGGGTCTTCTACGCCATCGCCGACGTCGCCGCGTTCGTCGATCCGGGCGGTCCGATCGACGTCGAGGCCCACAAGCGCGGGCAGACGATGTACGGCCCCGAGTACCGCATCCCGCTCCACCCGCCGGTGCTGTCCGAAGGTGCGGCGAGCTTGCTGCCTGACCAGGTGAGGCCGGCGTTGCTGTGGACCATCGACCTCGACGCGTCGGGTGAAGGCGTCCAGGTGGACGTCGTGCGAGCCCGGGTCAGGAGCCGTGGGCGGTACGACTACGCGTCGGTGCAGAAGCAGCTCGATGCGGGCGCAGCCGACGACGTGTTCGAACTGCTGAAGGAGATCGGTGAGCTGCGGCTCGAGCGAGAGCGCGAACGCGGCGGCGTCAGCCTGCCGTTGCCTGAGCAGGAGGTGGACGTCGAGGGTGACCACTGGTCGCTCGTCTACCGGCAGCTGCTGCCGGTCGAGAACTGGAACGCCCAGATCTCCCTGCTCACCGGGATGGGTGCGGCCGAAATCATGCTGTACGGAGAGTCAGGCATCGTCCGCACACTCCCGAAGCCGCCTGAAAGCGCGATCACGAGGCTTCGGCGTACGGCGAAAGGACTACAGCTCGGGTGGGACCCCGACGTCGACTACCCCGACTTCGTACGGTCCCTCGACCCCAACACCGGCCCTGGCGCGGCGATGCTCAACGCGTGTACGTCCCTGCTACGGGGGGCCGGTTACGTCGCTTTCGACGGCGGCGTACCCGAGCACATCGAGCATGCGGCGATCGCCAACGAGTACGCCCACACCACTGCGCCGCTACGGCGCCTCGTCGACAGGTACGCCGGCGAGATCTGCGTCTCGCTGTGCGCCGACCAGGACATCCCCGAGTGGGTGCGCCAGGCGCTGAAGGACCTGCCGAAGGAGATGGAGATTTCCGACCGGTTGGCGCACCGCTACGAGCGGTCGGTGGTGGACCTCGTCGAGGCTGGTGTGCTGTCGAGCAGTGTCGGGCAGACGTTCACCGGCGTCATCACCGAAGTCGACGAGAAGGACGCCAGGAGCGGGTCCGTGGTGCTGGCCGAGCCGGCCGTCGAGGCCAAGGTGACGACGACCCGCGACCAGCTACCGCTCGGCGACACCGTGCAGGTGCGTCTCGTCGAGTCGGACAAGGCCGCCCGCAAGGTGCGGTTCGAACTCACCTGACCGGTGGTCGTAGCACTAACGGTCGATTGAGACCGCTACCTCCACTGGGAAATAAAAGGTGGAGTGAGCCGAGACGGGCTTGCCTGACTCCTGGAGGACCGCCCCAGATGCGCACTCTCAATAAGACTCTGATCTCTATCGCCGCCGTAGCGGCGCTGGCAGGAGGGGGGCTCGCCTCGCCGCAGATCGTATCGGCCTTGAGCGATGGCGCCGCCCCGTCGCAGCACGGAGAGACACGACTCGGCGACGATCGCGGCCGACTTCCCGAGACCGTTGACGACCATGGACGCCACAGCGGAGATGACTCGCCGCACGATCGCGCCGAAAATAGGGACGCCGATGGCCGTCACATCGAGCCGGGAGATGACCGAGGCGGAGAGCGCGAGCGCGCCGACGACGACGGTGTCCACGCGGAGTCGGGTGTCGACGACAGCAGTCATGGCGGCGACGACGACGGCGCTGATGACAACAGCGGTCACGGTGGCGGCGACCATGACGGCGCTGACGACGACAGCGGTCACGGTGGCGGCGACGACGACTGATCCCCACTGCTCGGGGCCGCCGCTCGTAGTGCTAGGAGCTCACCTGAGCCTCGTCTCAGCCGATCGGACGATAGCGCGGCGAGGGAATTCCTGGGATAAAGGAGCCTGGACGTCGAGGAGGATGCGTGCGCAGGACCAAGGGCACCGCAGCCGCCGCTGCCGTTGCCCTGACACTGCTCGGGGGCGGAGTCCTGCTCACCGTTGCCGTGGCCTCCAGTTCGTCAGGCTGTGCGTCGCATCGAGCGGACCACGCCAGGTCCCACGGCAACGCAGAGGGCAGCCACGAGCACCTCGAGCATCCCAAAGCTGACTGCTCCGACGGGCAGCCATCAGTGAAACCGGGCAGGCACGATGATCGGCGCGACGAGCTCGGCCGTCGAGTCGACAACTTCTGCGCGGAGCACGCGGCCGACCATCAGGGTAGGCGCCGCGACTGCGGGCTGCACCTCGGACATCGTCTGCGCGGCGAGAGGCAAGGCGGCCATGAGCAGCACGGCCTCGCCCTCGGCAGAACCTCAGATCACGTCAGCCCGTCCGGGCACGACCACGGTCTACACCTGGGACGTAAACCCCACTAGCCCGGCCGCGCATGAGTCGGCGCTACGCTGGCCCTGCGGGCGAGCC
>JACCVA010000271.1 GCA_013698435.1 Nocardioidaceae bacterium
GACGGTGTGTTGTCCCCGGTGCAGGCGGTCAGCCCGGCGACGGCGACCAGTGCGGCACCCCGAAACAGCGAGCGGCGGCTCAGCCCCGCGTCAGATCCCACCCGCGAGACGCTACCGGAACGGCTCCGGCTGTCGGGCGGCACGACCGCGCCACGGCAGGCATTAGGCTGGGACCGCGAGACGACAACACAACAGCGAGGAGGGCAGCTGCGATGACCGGGCACAGCCAGTCCGAAGCGCTCCTCGATGTGTTGGGTGAGCCGCTGGCGAAGCAAGGGTACGACCTCGAGGGTGTCGAGGTCTCCCAGGCCGGCCGCCGGAGCCTCGTGCGGGTGTTGGTCGACACCGACAACGGAGTGACGCTCGACGGCATCGCGGACGCCACCCACATCATCAGCGACGTGCTCGACTCGACCGAGGTACTGGGCGAGAGCCCCTACACGCTCGAGGTCACCTCACCAGGCATCGACCGGCCGCTGACCGTGCCGCGGCACTGGCGCCGCAACGTCGACCGGCTGGTCAAGGTTGTGCCGCGCGACGGCGACGAGTTCATCGGCCGGATCCGCAGCTGCCACGAGACGGCGGTACAGCTCGAGACGGACAGCGGCAGCAACGAGGTGGCGTACGACGACATCACGTCTGCCCGTATCCAGGTGGAGTTCAAAAGGCCAGACCCGACGGGGAAGAGGTGACCCGACGTGGACATCGACATGACCGTCCTGCGCTCGATGGTGTACGAGAAGGAGATCTCGTTCGAGGTGCTCGTCGACGCCATCGAGCAGGCGCTCCTGGTCGCCTACCACCGCACCCCGGGGGCACACGAGGATGCCCGGGTCGAGCTCGACCGCAAGTCCGGCCACGTCACCGTGATGGCCCACGAACGCGACGAGAGCGGTGAGCTCGTCCGCGAGTTCGACGACACGCCCGCCGGCTTCGGGCGGATTGCGGCGACGACCGCCAAGCAGGTGATCCTGCAGCGCCTTCGCGACGCCGAGGACGACGCGCGGTTCGGTGAGTTCGCCGGCAAGGAGGGTGACGTCGTCTCGGGTGTCGTCCAGCAGGGGCGTGACCCCGACATGGTGTTCGTCGACCTCGGCAAGATCGAGGCGATCCTGCCCTCGGCCGAGCGGGTGCCGGGAGAGCGCTACGACCATGGCCAGCGCATCCGGTGCCTGGTCGTGACGGTCCGCAAGGGGCCGAGGGGCCCGCAGGTCATGCTGTCACGCTCACATCCCAACCTTGTGAAGAAGCTCTTCGCGCTGGAGGTGCCGGAGATCGCGGACGGGACCGTGCAGATCGCCGGGATCGCCCGAGAGGCAGGACACCGCACCAAGATCGCGGTCCACTCGACCGTCGAAGGCGTCAACCCGAAGGGCGCCTGCATCGGGCCGATGGGCCAGCGGGTCCGCAACGTGATGGGTGAGCTCCACGGCGAGAAGATCGACATCGTTGACTGGTCGGAGGACCCGGAGGAGATGATCGCGCACGCGCTGTCGCCGGCCCAGGTCAGCGCCGTCGAGATCGTCGATGAGGCCGCGCGCTCGGCACGCGTTGTCGTACCCGACTACCAGCTCTCGCTCGCGATCGGCAAGGAGGGGCAAAACGCCCGGCTCGCGGCGCGGATGACCGGCTGGCGCATCGACATCCGCTCCGACGAGGCACCCGACCCTGCCGCTTCGCCCGCCGTGGAGCCGGCCGGCGAGCCCGGCCCCGTGTCGAAGCAGTAACCAAGTTCGCACCAGACACGCCCGAGCCGGTAGACTGCAGACCGATGAGTCGGGTGCCCCCTGTCCGTACATGTGTGGGCTGCCGGGAGCGCGCGACGAAGTCTGAGCTGCTGCGGATTGTCGCAGTGGGAGACAGCTCACCGCGAGCCGTCGTCCCCGACGAACGTGGCAGCACCCCGGGGCGAGGTGCGCACCTGCACCCCACATCCGGGTGTCTCGACCAAGCTGAGCGCCGACGAGCAGTACCGCGAGCCCTGCGGTTCGATGGACCGGCGGACCTCAGTGCACTACGGAACTGGATCGAGACGCACCGCCTGACTCCGCCCCGGAGCTAGGCGGGCCGCACCGATGCGGCCGACCGACCGACAAGAGAGTGGAGCAGCTGCTCATGACATCTCGATGAGACTCATGCGATGAGCACGCCCGACAACTAACGGTCTGAACCCTGCTCGGGTCCGGACCGCCCGAGAAGGAGAATTGTGGCCAAAGCCGCGAAAGCCAGAGTCCACGAACTCGCCAAAGAGTTCGGAGTGACCAGCAAGGTCGTCCTTGCGGCACTCAACGAGATGGGGGAGTACGTCAAGTCCCCCTCGTCGACGATCGAGCCTCCCGTCGTCGCCAAGCTCACCACGGCGCACGGCGAGGCATGGAAGGCCGAGACCGCTGCCAAGGCGGCCAAGAAGGCCGCTAAGAAAGCCCCGGCCAAGAACGTGACCAATGGCGTCGCCGAGGCGCCTGCCGCGGCGGAGACCGTCCACGGCTCACCCGCGACCACTGCCCCGGTCGAGACGCAGATGCGTCCGTCCGCCCCCTCCGTCGAGTCGGTCCCGGCCGTCGAGACTGTGCCCCACCACGACGTCGACCTCATGCCCGAGCAGCCGGCGGCGCCGGCTGCCTCCGCGGCACCTTCGACCGCGGCCCGGCCCGGTCCCCGCCCGGGCGCGCCGCGTCCCGGGAACAACCCGTTCTCGTCCACGCAGGGCATGCAGCGCTCGGGTTCCGGTCAGATGCCGCCACGCCCACCGGCCGGTCGTACCGACCGCCCGGGTCCCGGTGCCGGTGACGTCCGCAGCACCCGCCCTGGCAGCGTTCCGGGCGCACCACGACCCAACCCGGCGATGATGCCCAAGCAGTCCGACCGGATGGCCCCCAGCGGTCCGGGTGGACGCAGCCGTCCCGCACCGGGTGCTCGCGGTGGACCCGGAAGCGGTCCCGGCGGTCCTCGTGGCGGCACCGGCGCCCCGGCCCGCGGAGGCCGCGGCGGCTACAGCGGTGCTCCGAGCGGCGCACCAAGCGGTGGTTTGCCGGCGAGCGGTGGTCGCCCGGTCGGGCGCAACCAGCGCGGCCAGACCCAGGGCGCCTTCGGACGCCCCGGCGGTCCGTCGCGTCGCGGACGCAAGTCGAAGCGGGCGCGTCGCCAGGAGTACGAGCAGATGCAGGCACCGTCGGTCGGCGGCGTCCGCGTGCGCAAAGGCGAGGGCGAGACCGTGCGACTGTCGCGCGGCGCATCTTTGACCGACTTCGCCGAGAAGGTAGGCGTCGATGCGGCCTCGCTCGTGCAGGTGCTGTTCCACCTCGGCGAGATGGTCACGGCGACGCAGTCGGTCAACGAGCAGACCCTCGCCATCCTCGGCGAGGAGCTCAACTACAGCATCGAGGTCGTGTCACCGGAAGATGAGGACAAGGAGCTCCTCGACTCGTTCAACATCGAGTTCGGGGAGGACGAAGGCGGCGAGGATGCCCTCATCGCGCGACCGCCGGTCGTGACGGTGATGGGTCACGTCGACCACGGCAAGACCAAGCTGCTCGACGCCATCCGCGACGCCAACGTGGTCTCCAAGGAAGCCGGTGGCATCACCCAGCACATCGGCGCCTACCAGGTGGCTACCGAGGTCGACGGCACCGAACGCCGCCTGACGTTCATCGACACACCAGGTCACGAGGCCTTCACCGCGATGCGTATGCGTGGTGCCCAGGCGACCGACATCGCGATCCTCGTGGTCGCAGCTGACGACGGCGTGATGCCCCAGACGATCGAGGCGCTCAACCATGCCCAGGCTGCGAACGTGCCGATCGTGGTCGCGGTCAACAAGATCGACAAGCCGGAGGCAGACCCGGCGAAGGTGCGCGGTCAGCTCACCGAGTATGGCCTGGTGCCGGAGGAGTACGGCGGCGAGACGATGTTCGTCGACGTCTCCGCGAAGTCGATGCTCAACATCGACGGGCTGCTCGAGTCGCTCGTGCTGACTGCGGACGCGGCGCTGGACCTGCGGGCCAACCCCCACCAAGACGCCCAGGGTCTCGTCATCGAGGCGCACCTCGACCGTGGTCGCGGCCCGGTCGCGACCGTGCTTGTGCAGCGCGGCACACTCAGCGTCGGTGACTCGCTTGTCGCGGGTCCGGCGTACGGGCGCGTGCGCGCCATGCTCGACGAGCACGGCGAGCCCGTCAGCAAGGCCGACCCGAGCCGTCCTGTGATGGTTCTCGGCCTCACGGCGGTGCCGGGTGCGGGAGACAACTTCATCGTGGTGTCCGACGACCGGGTAGCGCGGCAGATCGCCGAGAAGCGTGACGCTCGGGAGCGGGCGGCGATGCTCGCCAAGAGCACCGGTCGCCGGACTCTCGAGGACTTCATGTCGAGCATGGAGAAGGGCGAGAGCGAAGAGCTCCTGCTCATCTTGAAGGGTGATGTGTCGGGTTCCGTCGAGGCCCTCGAGGACGCGTTGGCCAAGATCGACGTCGGCGACGACGTCAACCTGCGGGTCATCGACCGTGGCGTCGGTGCGATCACCGAAACCAACGTGATGCTTGCGGCGGCGTCGAACGCCGTCATCATCGGCTTCAACGTGCGTCCGCAGGGCAAGGCAACCGAGGTCGCCGACCGTGAGGGCGTCGACATTCGCTACTACTCGGTGATCTACCAGGCGATCGACGAGATCGAGGCCGCCCTGAAGGGCATGCTCAAGCCGGAGTACGAAGAGGCGCAGCTGGGCACCGCCGAGGTGCGTGCGGTCTTCCGGTCCTCCAAGGTCGGCAACATCGCCGGCTGCATGGTCGCGTCTGGTGTCATCCGCCGCAACGCGAAGGCGCGGTTGATCCGTGACGGCAACGTCGTCGCCGACAACCTCGACATCTCCTCGCTCAAGCGGGAGAAGGACGACGCGACCGAGGTCCGCGAAGGCTTCGAGTGTGGTCTCACGCTCGGCAACTACAACGACCTCAAGATCGACGACGTCATCGAGACCTTCGAGATGAAGGAGATCCCGCGAGGCTGAGCCAAGCCA
>JACCVA010000460.1 GCA_013698435.1 Nocardioidaceae bacterium
CGTGAACGCCAGCGTCATCGGCGGCGGAGCGAATCGCGCCGATGAAGTCGGCATGCTCCTGGGTGCTGCGCAACCGACCGCCCTCGCTGTGCACGGTGTCCTCGACGTTGAGACCTACCGCGCCGGCGGCGAGCAGCCCCTCGACGATCCGGCTGGGTTCGGCGCCGTAGCCCGCCTCCAGATCCGCGGAGACGGGTACGTCGACCGCGGAGGTGATCAGTGCGACTCGAGCCAGCATCTCGTCAAGCGACAGGTCCTCGTTGTCGCCCCGTCCGAGCGACGCCGCCACAGGGTGGCTGCCCACCGTCAGCGCCGCAAAGCCGTACTCCGCCGCGATCGAGGCTGACCACGGATCCCAGACGGTTGGCGCGACGACCGGCCGTCCCGGGTGGTGGAGGGCGAGCAGGTCTCGCGCCTGCGCGGATAGCTCCATGAGTACCTCGTATGGGCTGGGCTGGACGGGATCCTCGAAACCTAGCGCGGGGCGCTGGTCGGCGCCTCACGTGCCAGGATGTGGCGGTGCCCGTGGTCAGCGCCGAAGTCGTGGTCGAAGCGACCCCCGCAACAGCGTTCGCCGTGTCGCAGACGACCGGGCAGACCCGGCTGCGCTGGGACCCGTTCATCCGGCACCAGCACCTGATGGACGGCGCCGAACGGCCGGCCAAGCGGGTACGTACCTTCACCCGGTCGCGGCACGGCTTCGCCATGGTGAGCCGTTACGTGTCGTACGCGCCCGCCAGCAATGTCGGGATGACGATGGAGTCCGGACCCTGGTTCTTCGAGGTCTTCGGCGGCGGCGGGCGCTTCACGGCGCACGACGGGGGCACGAAGGCGGTCTGGAAGTACAACTTCAGCGTGCGACCGGCGTGGCTGCGGCCCGTCGCGTACCCGCTCGGGACCTGGCGCGACATCCGCCGACGGATCGCCGCCTTCGCGGTTGCCTGCTCCGACCCGGTCGTTCTCGCCGCGGTGGCCGAGCAGCACGACGGCTGCTGACCGCCAGCGTGGGACCCAACCTCGGCGTCGACTTCCTGCCTTGACAAGACCGCGAACCTGACGCTCCCCGCGGGTAGCCTCAGGTTCGAAGAGAGCAAGGAGCACCGATGGACGCCGATGCTTGGGACGAGCGCTACCGCAACGACGACCTCGTATGGGGCATCGAGCCGAACCAGTTCGTACGACGGCAGTGCGAGTCGTTCCCGCCTGGCGCTGCGCTCGACCTCGCCTGCGGTGAAGGTCGCAACGCCCTGTGGCTGGCTCAGCTCGGCTGGCAGGTGCTCGGTATCGACTACTCCCCGGTCGCGATAGCGCGAGCGCAGGCGCTGACGGCGCGGCAGCCGTACGACGTCGCGATCCGGCTCAGCTGGCGTGTCGGGGACGTGACCACGGTTCCGGTCAAGGAGGCGTCGGTCGATCTCGCCCTGGTCAGCTACCTGCACCTCCCACCGGAGCAGCGCGCTGCGTTGATGCTGAGGGCTGCCCGGGCAGTGCGGTCGCAGGGCCGGCTGATCGTAGTCGGCCACGACCGACGCAACCTGCGTGAGGGCGTCTCGGGTCCCCAGGACGAGACGTTGCTCTACGACCCCGCAGAGCTCAGCGACCTGCTCGGGGCGCTGCCCGGCGTGTCCGTGGAGCTGGCAGCGACCGTCGAGCGCTCGACCGACCACGGCGTCGCGCTCGACACCTTGGTACGCGCTCGCCGCGGCTGAGGGGACTCTCCACAGCGACACGTCCAGCCGCGCGACGACCGCCACGCCCGCCAACCGATCCGCATCAGCGGCAGCTGGAGAGGGAGCCGGGCGACGGCCGCAACCTTGGCGGGGGTCGAGCGGTGCCGACAGATGTCGACGGCCATCTGCATGTTCGCCGGCAGCACCGCAGCGAGCAGGGCTACGCTCGCAAGTCCTGCGACACCACGGCTGCGCGGATGGGCGAGCCCCGCTGCGCAGACCAGCTCGGCGGCTCCACTGAGGTAGACCAGCTGCCGTCTGGCGGGCAGCGCACGCGGCACGATGGCCTCGAACCGCCGGGGTGCCAGGAAGTGCAGGGTGCCGCTGGTGACGAACAGCCCTGCCAGCAGCCAGACTCCACGCGGGGCCGGCACTGCGATGCCTACGCCTTCTCGACCGACACGTTGAGGATGCTGACGGGCTGGGCGGGGGCGCCGTCGCCGCCCTCACCGCTGACGCCCTTGTCGGCGATGGACTGCACGATGTCGAGGCCCTTGGTCACTTTCCCGAAGATCGAGTAGCCCCCGCCTTCGACCGGCAGCATCGTGTCCTGGTACACGATGAAGAACTGGCTGCCGTTGCTGTTGGGATCGGAGCTGCGGGCCATCGCCAGGGTCCCGGTGGGGTAGGCGCCGTTGTCGGGCGCATTCTCAATCCCGTACTCGTAGCCGGGTCCGCCGCCCCCGGTCCCGGTCGGGTCGCCGCATTGGAGCACGAAGATGCCTGCGGTGGTGAGCCGGTGGCAAGGGGAGGCGTCGTAGAAGCCGTCCTTGCTGAGCTGGAGGAAGGACGCGACGGTCTGTGGTGCCTTCGCACCGTCCAGCTCGAGTTCGATGTCTCCGCAGTTCGTCGTGATGGTGGCCACCCAGGTCGCGTTCTCGGCCAGTGACGGGTCCGGGGCGTCCGGGTACGACGCCGGCGACGCGGGCGGTGCCGGCGCCTCAGCGCACTCGCCGGGTGCGAGCGACTCCTGAGCGACCGACGGCGACCCTGCGGCGTCCGAGCTGTCTTTGAAGTCGCTGACCACGAGGCCGACGACCACGATCGCGACGACGCACAGGACAGCAACCGCCGCGATGACGACCTTCGTGCCTCGGGGGGTGGCTTGCTGACTCGCCGCAGGGTTGGTCGGTCGTCTGGAGTTGGACATGCGGGACACCTTATGCACCCGCCCGCTCAGACCGTGCGGGTATCCCCTCCGCGCCGCGGGTCCGCACCCGGCCCCGTCGCGTCGATGGCGGCCACCCCGCCGAAGTACGAGTCGAGTGCGGGCCACGGCACGACTGTGTCGGACGTGGACAGCGCCGCCAGTACCTCCCCGGAGAGACCCGGCTCCACGTGGACGCGTCCCGGCACCGGGTTGAGCCGCGGCGCCACGACGGCCGCCTGCACCGGCATCTTGCGGCGCAGTACGTTGACGAGCACCTGCGCGAGTGCGGAGCGGATCCGGCTGCCTCCGGCAGCTCCGGCGGCGAGGACCGGTCTGCCGTCGCGCATCGCCACCAACGGCGACATCATCGAGCTCATGCGCTCGCCGGGCACGAGGGCGTCGCGCAGCAGCTCCCCCTCTCCGAGCATCGAGTTCAAGTGGATCCCGTATCCCGGCAGCCACACCCCGGACGACAGTCCCATGCTGGTGGTGGCGGCGCAGACGTTGCCGTCTGCGTCGCTGGCGGCGAGGCTGGTCGTGTCTCCTCGGCGCGGCAGGGTGCGTAGCGCGGTCACCATCCGGCGCGCCATCTCCGGCTCGTCGTCGCACAGCTCGAGCCCGGTCAACGTGCCGAGCAGGTCGTCGAGGTCCTCACCCCGCGCCAGTACCTCGGTGCCGTCGAGCTCCGCTCGGCGCGGCGTCGTGTCGAGCACCTTGTACGCCGACAGGTCAGCCTCGCTGAGGTCGCCCAGCTCCCCGATCGTGAGGACCATCTGCTCAGCGACGGCGCCGTGGTAGAACGCGTCGGCTCCCTCGTCACGCAGGGTCCTCAGCGCCAGGTCGAGTCCCGGGTGGTGGACAAGGGAGCCGGCCGGGAGGCTCGCCCCGTCGCGGCTGTAGACGTCGACGCCGGCACCGATCAGCATCGCCGCCGAGATCGTCGACAACACCTTCGCGTGCATCGGCGCCAGCACCACGCCACGCTCGGCGTGGTGCAGCGCCGGGGTCACCACCTGTGCCCACGGCAGCCGGCCCCAGCGTTCGTGCAGCACCGACACTCCCGCCGGGTTGCCCGGGACCGCCACCGTGGAGGGGCCCACGGCGTACGGCACGATCTCGCCGCCGAAGTCGATCGGCACTTCGAGCGGTTGCGCTCGCCGGGTGCCGCCCAGGCCCGGCACCGCGACGAAGAAGTCCAGGCAGTGCACGCTTGCGGTCGAGGCCTCGAAGTACGTCGCATAACCGCCGCCACCGAGGCCGGTGAACACCGTCTCGGCGACGCAGGAGGCGAGGATCATGGCGGCTGCCGCGTCGGCCGCGCTGCCGCCGGCGCGCAGCGTCTCGGCCCCGACGTCGGCGGTCACGCTGTTGCCCGCGGCGACGCAGGAAGGAAGCCTGGTGTCAGTCATAGCCAAGAGCAGCCGCCGTCAGCCGGCGCCGGAGTACGTGCCGCGAATGTGCTGACCCTTGCCGAGCACGGTGATCCCCTCGTCGGTGACGGTGTAGCCGGCGGCCTTGTCGGCGTCCGCGTCGACGCCGATCTCGTGACCGTCCGGGACGACGATGTTCTTGTCCAGGATCGAGTTGACGACGCGGGCACCGCGGCCGATCTT
>JACCVA010000277.1 GCA_013698435.1 Nocardioidaceae bacterium
CCTTGTTCGCCACCAGCATGCGATGCACCTTGTCGAGCAGCTGAGGCAGTACGTCGACGTCGCCTACCGGCGTGTGCGGGTGCACCCCCAGCACGAAGCACACCTCGCACTTGTAGAGGTTGCCGACGCCGGCGAGGTTGCGCTGGTCGAGCAGCGCTTCGCCGATCGGGCGCTCCGGGCGGGCCTCCAGTCGACGCAGCACCTCGGCGGGAGACCAGTCGGCCCCCAGCACATCGGGCCCTAGGTGCCCGACCAGCGTGTGTTCATCGTCGCTCGGCACCAAGTCGACCACGGCAAGTCGGAACCCGATCGCCTGCCAGCTGTCGTTCGCCAGGACGACGCGCGCCTGGAACCCGGGTGAGCGCCAGGGAGACCCGGCTTTGTAGATGTGCCAGGAGCCCTCCATCTTCAGGTGCGAGTGCAGGGTCACCTCTTCCAACCGGGTGAGGAGATGCTTGCCTCGGCTGACCGTCTCGACGACCCGCTGGCCGGTGAGGTCGACGCCGGCGTACGCCGGCACACGGAACTCGGCGGTGGTGAGGACGCGACCGCGAAGCGCCGCGTCGAGGCGTCGCGCGGTGCGCCAGACGGTGTCGCCTTCGGGCATTCTTGGCCGTCTCAGCTTCGCAGCCGCAGGCCGCGCGGCGTGGCACGGAAGCCGGCGGCCTCGAGCGCCGACGAGAGGGGTGAGCCGAGGATGTGCTCACCATCGGCGCGCTCGACGGTGAGCTTGCCCAGCGCACCGTCGCGGACGGCCAGCGCCAACGCGTCGACCGCCGGCTGCAGCCGACGCGGGTCGGCGGTGAAGGTGAGCAGGGTGCGGCCGCCACGCTCGACGTACAGCGCCAGTGCGCCGTCTACGACGACCACGACCGCGCCAGCTTTGCGACCCGGTCGGTGACCGGTGGAACCGGTCAGGTCGCTGGCACGTTCGGGCCAGGGCAGCGCTGCGCCGAAGGGGTTGGCAGGGTCGGTCGCAGCCAGCACCAGTGCGCTCGGTCCGGTCGGCTCGGCGCCGCGAGTCTCGCTCGACATGGAGCGCAGCCGGTCGACGGCTCCGGTCACCCCGAACTGAGCAGCGCCGAGTCCTGCGACGAAGTAGCCACGGCGGCAGCGCCCGGACTCCTCGAACGCCGCCAGCACCTTGTAGGCCGCGGCGAAGCCGCCGGGGGTGCGTTCGCTGACGACCGCGCCGCGGGTGACCACGCCGTGCCGCTCCAGCAGCGCCTCGGCAGTGGCGTGGGCACGGCGGGTCGGGTCGGGCTCACGCTCGGGGGTGAGCGACCAGCGGCCGGCAACGGTGGGCGGTCCGGTGCGTGACGGCAGACCCGCCCGGCGAAGCGAGCCTCGTGCAGCGGTGCCGCGCCCGCCCACCCGTCCGCGAGGGGTTTGCCGCCGTGATCGGTGGCTGCCCCGGCCGGCGCCCAACAAGGAGCGCAGCGGCGCGATCGTGTCGTTGGTGAGGTGTCCGGACCACGCCAGGTCCCAGATGGCTGCTGCCAGCCGCTGGTCGTCGGTCGAGCCGATGGCGTCGGACAGCTGGCGGAAGAAGAAGCCGCCACCGTGGCCGAGCACGTCGAGCACCTTCTCGTGCACGGGGGTGAGCTCGATCGTGCCCGGGTCGGGGAGGGTGAGGTGAGCGGTGTCGGCAGCGTGCAGCGACACCCACCCGTCGGTGCCGGGCAAGGCACCGGCACCTGCCCAGGTCACCTCACCGGCCGAGGTCAGCTCGTCGAGCATCGAGGGGTGGTAGTCGAGCAGCCTGCTGCGCAGGATGAAGGGTTCGAGCGCCGAGGCCGGCACGGCGCAGCCGGCGAGCTGCTCGACCGCAGCCAGCACACCTTCGGTGCCGCGCAGGCGCCCCCCGACGTTCTGCCAGGCCGGCAGGAACCGGCCCAGCGCGGCCGGCTCGACCGGCTCGATCTCCTTGCGGGCCGCCGCCAGTGAGCGCCGGCGCAGCCGGCGGAGCACCTCGGCGTCGCACCACTCGCTGCCGTGACCGTGCGGCCGGAACTCGCCTGCAGCGATCCGGCCGGCCGCGCTGAGCCGGGTCAGTGCATCATGGGCGATGGCTTGGCCCAGCCCGAACCGGCTCGCGACCTCGGCGGTCGTGAAAGGTCCGTGGGTGCGGGCGAACCGTGCCACGAGATCGCCGAGCGGGTCGGCCACCGGCTCGGTGAACGCCTCGGGGACCCCGGGCGGCACGGGCACGCCGAGCGCGTCACGTAGTCGGCCGACGTCCTCGACGGCAGCGACGTGCTCGTCGCCACCGATCCGGACGGTCACCGCCCGGCGCACTGCTGTCAGCTCGTTCACCCAGTCATCGACGGCCGCGTCGGGGGCGGAGCGCTCGCGAACCTCGGCTGCGGTGAGCGGACCGAGCAGCCGCAGCAGGTCGGCCAGCCCCTCGACGTCCTTGGCCACCCGCTCGGGGGTGAGCCGTTGCAGCTCGAGCGCGACCTCGTCTACGACGTCCGGGTCGAGCAGGTCACGGAGCTCTGTGCGGCCCAGCAGCTCACCGAGCAGCGCTGGGTCGAGGGCGAGCGCGGCCGCTTTGCGCTCGGCGAGCGGGGAGTCGCCCTCATAGACGAACGACGCAACGTAGCCGAACAACAGGGACCGGGCGAAGGCGCTGGGCGTGCTGGTCTCGACCTCGACGACTCTGATGCGCCGGGCCTCGATGTCGCGCGTCAGCTGCACGAGTGCCGGCACGTCATAGACGTCGCGCAGACATTCGCGGACGGCTTCGAGCACGATCGGGAACGAGCCGTACTTGCTGGCGACCTCGAGCAGCGCGGCGGAGCGTTGGCGTTGCTGCCACAACGGGGAGCGTTTACCGGGGTTGCGCCGGGGCAGCAGCAGCGCGCGCGCCGCACACTCTCGGAATCGGGAGGCGAACAGCGCCGAGCCGCCCACCTCGGTGGTCACGATGTCTTCGATCTCGTCGGGCTCGAACAGGCAGAGCGAAGCGCCAGGGGGCTCGGCGTCGGTCTCGGGGATCCGGATCAC
>JACCVA010000478.1 GCA_013698435.1 Nocardioidaceae bacterium
CCCAACCATCGAGGCAGCGGGGCCGTTTGCGCTTCCGGGCCAGGTGAGGATCTGCTCGGTGCACGCCCAGTACTCGGCCAGCGACTCGCCCTTCCAGGCGAACACAGGCACACCCTTCGGGTCGTCAGTGGTGCCGTCCTTGCCGACGACCACTGCGGCGGCGGCGTGGTCCTGCGTCGAGAAGATGTTGCAGCTCGCCCAGCGCACCTCGGCGCCCAGGGCCGTCAGGGTCTCGATCAACACTGCGGTCTGCACCGTCATGTGGAGCGACCCGGCGATCCGGGCGCCGGAGAGCGGCTGGGCGTCACCGAACCGCTCGCGCATGGCCATGAGGCCTGGCATCTCATGCTCGGCGAGGGCGATCTCGGCGCGGCCGTACTCGGCGAGCGACAGATCGGCAACCTTGAAGTCCATACAACATTCCTTCTACGACGGTGGGAGGGCGCCCCGACGCGGGGCAACCTCCAGCATAGGCCCTGTCAGGTGGGGGTTGGTTCGGTCTCCCGCCAGATGTCGGGCTCGATGAAGATGTACGTCGCTTCGGGCACTGCCGCCCGGATGCGCTCCTCAGCGCCGTTGATGGCGTCCGCGATCGCCTGGGCGCTCTGCGTCGGCGCCACGGAGATCTTGCAGGCGACCAAGATCTCCTCCGGACCCGTGTGCAAGGTGCGCATGCTGATGATCTCGAGCACCTCGTCAGCGGCGAGGATGCCTTCCTCGATCTTGTCCCGGTGCTCGGGGCTGGCGGACTCCCCCAGGAGCAGGCTCTTGGTCTCCACGGCGAGCGTGATGGCCACCGCGACCAGCAGCACGCCGATGCCGGCGGTCCCAGCGACGTCCCAGTAGCCGTTCTCGGTCACCAAGGTGAGGCTCACGCCGACCAGGGCCAGGACGAGACCGATCAGAGCGGCGAAGTCCTCGAGCAGGATCACCGGGAGCTCGGGGGCCTTGGCGCGCCGGATGAAGGTGTGCCACCCCACGCTGCCACGGGTGCGGTTCGACTCGATGATCGCGGTCCGGAACGAGAGGCCCTCCATCACGATCGCCCCCGCCAGCACGACGATGGCCACCCACCAGTACTCCCCCTCGAGCAGCTTGTTCGGTTCGCCGGCGTGGACCTCCTCGTACTTGTGGTAGGCCTCGTAGAGAGCGAACAGGCCGCCGACGGTGAACAGCACGATCGCGACGATGAACGCGTAGATGTAACGCTCGCGGCCGAAGCCGAAGGGGTGGTTCGTGGTGGGCGTTCGCTGCGCCCGCTTGCCACCGAGCAGCAGCAGCCCTTGGTTGCCGGCGTCGGCGACGGAGTGGATCGACTCCGCCAGCATCGAGGACGCGCCGGTCAGCAGCCACGCGATGAACTTGGTGACCGCGATACCGGTGTTGGCAAGCAGGGCCGCGATGACCGCCTTGGTTCCGCCTTCAGCGCTCACGGTGAACCTTCCTCGTCAACCGGCCCGCCCGAGCCCGATGCCCAGGTAGACCGCAGCATAGGTGCCGGTCGTGAGCAGCGCGGCGTACCGTGCCATCTCGGGACCCTCCCAGG
The DNA here is from genome assembly GCA_013698435.1 of Nocardioidaceae bacterium. Lineage (GTDB taxonomy): Bacteria > Actinomycetota > Actinomycetes > Propionibacteriales > Nocardioidaceae > JACDHG01. The sequence goes on from JACCVA010000478.1 coordinate 1,547, forward strand.
CGTCGATGGTCTGCACCCGCACCCCGTGCGACTCCGCGACCGCGTGCAGGTGGCCGCGCTGCTCCCTGATGGATGGCTCCTCGGCACCGTCGTCGAGCACCAGCAGCCCCGGCCGGTCGTCTGCGCGCCGGTCCTCGTCGGGGTCGGCGAACAGGTCCCGCGGTGCCGTGGCCTCGAGCACGGGGAGCAGGTGGCCGGAGTCGGCGGCGAGCGCCGGTCGCCCAGTCGTACGCCGGATCGCCTCGGCCACCCGACGGGCCGCCCTGGCAGCGAGCACGGAACCTCCCCACACCAGGGGCGCCGAGTCGGCGAGGAACAACGACAGGTCTTTTGCTGGGTTCGTGGAGAGGTCGCGGTGCGGTGAGCACGCGACCGCAACCTGGTCCAGCACACCGGCAACCCGCTCGACGTCCACCTCGGGTCCGACACCCAGCCGCTGCAGCGCCTGCAGCATGACGACGGCGACCGCCATGCTGTCCGCGGTCTGCGTCGGGAGCTGGTGGCTGTGCCGTCCGAGGGCATGCTCGGCGATGACGGAGTGCGGGGGGCAGGCGGTGACGACGGAACACCCCCGGCGTACCGCCTCGCGCACGGCGGTGGCGGTGTCGGCGTCGCTGCCCGCCGGAGCCAGCACCAGCACCAGGTCGAGCGGGCCGGCCCAGCCGGGGAGACCCGGACCGGGCCAGGCGACGAACGGGACCGGGCACCCGGGCTCGAGCACGGCGCGCAGCAGCCTGGCGTCGGGTCCGGCCGCGACGATGGCTCGTGGGTTGTTGTCGTCTTCGAGGGTCTCCAACGCCTCTGCGGCCCCACCCGCCTCCAGGCGGACCCGGGCACCGGCCTCGGCGAGCCAGCGCAACGGCGCATCGGCCCGCGCCAGGACTGCCTCGTCGTCGAGACGGGTGTCGTCGAAGACGTCAGCCACGGTGGTGCGTCCTCACGCGTCGTCCGCCGGGGCGTTGGGCGCAGCCTCCGGACGGCGTGCCTCGTCAACGAGCATCACCGGGATGTCGTCGCGGACGGGGTAGATCAAGCCGCAGCCGTTGCAGATGAGCTCCTCGTGGTCGTGGTCGACCGTCAGTGTGCCCTTGCAGTCAGGGCACACCAGCACGTCGAGCAGCACCGGGTCCAGGTTCACGTTCGTCCTCCTTGGTCAACATCTTCACCGGTCACGGCAGGTGCATCCGGCAGCGGCTGCGACCGCTGCACCACCGCCAGCACCTCGTCGCGGACGCCGCGCATGCCGGACTCGGTCCCAGCCTCGACGTTGACCCGCAGCACCGGTTCGGTGTTGGACGGGCGCACGTTGAGCCACCAGTCCCGTCCGCTCACGGTCAGCCCGTCGAGTTGGTCGAGGCGCACCCCTGGTCGGTCACCGTACTCGGCTGCCACCTCGTCGAGCACGCGGCGGGTGTCGGCCACCGCCGCGTTGATCTCACCCGAGGCCGCATAGGGCGTGAAGTCGGCCACCAACGCCGACACCGTCGTGTCGCTCTCGGCCATGGCGGCAAGCAGGTGCAGCGCCGCCAGCATGCCGGAGTCGGCGTACCAGAAGTCGCGGAAGTAGAAGTGCCCGGAGTGCTCTCCACCGAACGCCGCGCCGTGCTCGGCCATGGCGGCCTTGATGAGCGAGTGCCCCACCCGGGTCCTGACCGGGGTGCCACCGAACCGGGTGATGATCTCCGGGACCGCTCGGCTGGTGATCAGGTTGTGGATGATCGTTGCCCCCGGCTCGGCCGCGAGGGTGCGGACGGCGATGAGCGCCGTCAGCGCGGACGGCGACACGAGCTGACCGCGCTCGTCCACGACGAAGCAGCGGTCGGCGTCTGCGTCGAAGGCCAGACCCACGTCGCTGCCGGACTCGACGACGGCGACCTGGAGGTCGCGCAGGTTCGCTGGCTCGAGCGGGTTGGCGTCGTGGTGAGGAAAGCTGCCGTCGAGCTCGAAGTACAAGGGGACGAGCTCGACATCGAGCGCGCGGAACACCCGTGGGACCGTGTGCCCGGCCATCCCGTTGCCTGCGTCGACCGCCACCTTGAGCCGCCGACCGGTGACTGGCACCAGCCTGTGCAGGTACGCCGCGTAGTCGTCGAGCACGTCGCGCTGCTCGCACCCTCCCTGTCGGACGTCGCCTCCCCCTGAGTCGGCATGTCCGGCCGCGAGCAGTGCCGACGCCCTTTCCCGGATGGCATCGAGGCCGGTCTGCGACGACATCGCCACCGCGGCGGCCCGGCACAGCTTTATGCCGTTGTACGCAGCCGGGTTGTGCGAGGCCGTGAAGACCGCACCCGGCAGATCGAGCTGGCCGGAAGCGAAGTAGAGCTGGTCGGTGGAGGCGAGGCCGATCAGCAGCACGTCGACGCCTTCATCTCGGACACCGGCAGCGAAGGCACCCGCGAGGCCGGGCGACGTTGCGCGCATGTCGTGCCCGACGAGGACTGCCGACACAGTGGCGCGACCTCCCAGCTCGGCGGCGAACGACCTGCCGATGGCGTGCGCGGTGGGTCCGTCGAGCTGCGACGGCACGAGGCCACGGATGTCGTAGGCCTTGAAGATCGCATCCAGGTCAGCCACCGGTGCATCCTCGCATCACGGGTCGACCTCGTCGGGCTCCCGGCCAAGCATCTGGGCGACGTGCTCGACCAGCACCTCGTTGACGAGAGCCGCCCGCTCGAGCCGCGTCTTGGCGCGCAGCTCGACCGGCCGCCGGAACACGACGATGCGAGTGGGAGTCTGTCCGGTGGCACGCACCAGCGAGCCGAGCGGGACAGGCTCGTCGTGCCAGCTGTCCGGCAGCTGGGGCACGTCTTCGGTGCCGAACTCGACGTCGTGCAGCTCTTTGTCCCACCGGGCGGCCAACCGGTCGACCGTCGAGACGACGAGGGCGTCGAACTCCTCGCGCCGGTGAGCGCTCACGCTCGGAGCGCCGGGGCTCAACGGCCCTGGCAGCGCGAGCGGTCCCCGGCGGCCACGACCGCGACGGTCCCGGCCCGACCCCAGCCGGACACGCACCACAGGCAGGGCGAGCGGGTCGGTACGACGACGGGCCACGCGCCTCATCGTAGTGGGGGCGGGACCCGTGAGCCGGGGTCGCTTCGCAGACACGGCGCCGGCGCTGCGTCCAAATGCCGTGGGCAGCCGATGCGCGCAGGTAGCGTCGTCGAGGTGAGTCGTCGCCGTGCGTGTTCCCGCAGCACCTGCGGCTGTTTCGCCACCGCGACGCTGACCTATGTCTACGCCGACCAGACGGCAGTGCTGGGGCCACTGTCGACGTACGCCGAGCCGCACGCGTATGACCTCTGCGACTTCCACGCCGACCGGCTCAGCGTGCCCCGTGGCTGGGAGGTCATCAGGCTCAGCAGGGACTCGGAGGACCCGGGTCCGACCGAGGACGACCTTCTTGCCCTTGCCGACGCGGTGCGGGAGGCCGGCCGGCCCAAGGTGGTCGCGGAGCCGCTGGGGCAAGCGGTCGAGGTGGGCCGCCGTGGACACCTTCGCGTGCTGCGCTCGACCGACGCCTGAGGGCGCGCCCACTAGGCCGCGGGCGCGGGTTCCACCGCAGGGCGGGTCAGACGCCAAAGACCCGGCACGACCGAGACCGCTGCAACTCCGTCACGCCCGGCGTACGTGGCCACGGCGTGGACGGCGTCGGCGCTGTCGGCTGACACGACGAGGTAGGCCAGCATCGGCGACACGTCGACGTCCATGCAGGTCGTCGAGCCGCCCCGAACGCGTAGCTCGTCGCTGCCGAGCGAGTCGCCCGCTGGCCCGACCCGCTCGATCTCGACGCGACCGGTCCCGCGCTCAGCAGTGTTCGCGCACAGCGTGAGGTCGGTGCGCGACACCACCGGCACCACCGCGGGCGCTCCCAGGGCAGGGCTCGAGGTCGTGACGGCGAACTCCGGACGGGCGCCAACGGTCGTGCTCACGATCCCGCCGGTGATCGGCACCGTCGACGTGAGCCGCAAGGAGGTCGAGGCCCGGTCGGCGACGGCCGTGACGTCGGTGACGAGGACCGACCCTGGATCCACCCGGAGGCCGCGCAGCGCGGTCGGTCTGAAGGGACCGGACTCGCTGAG
>JACCVA010000006.1 GCA_013698435.1 Nocardioidaceae bacterium
AGCTGCTCGCCGAGGAGTGGCAGGTCCGCGCCGACGTATGGTCGGTCACGTCGTGGAACGAGCTGACGCGTGAGGCGTTGGCGGTCGATGCTTGGAACCTGCTGCATCCTGACGACGAGCAGCGCACGCCGTATGTCACGACGACGCTGGGCCAGACCGATGGACCCGTGCTGGCCGTCACCGACTACATGCGCGCAGTGCCCGACCAGATCTCGCAGTGGGTCCCGTCGGACTGGCACTCGCTCGGCACGGACGGGTTCGGCTTCGCCGACACCCGCGCGGCTGCCCGCCGCTACTTCCGGGTCGACGCGGAGTCGGTCGTGGTGGCCGCCTTGGAGGCACTGGCGAAACGCGGCGAGGTCGACAAGTCGTGGGCGTCGAAGGCGCTGGCGAAGTACCGCATCGACGACCCGACGGCCGTGGCCGACGTCAAGCAAGAAGGCGCCGGCGCCTGACCACGCCTGACCTCTGCGCATCCGTGCCGGGCCTCACTTCGCACCGTTCTTGCGCCCGCAGTCCTATGTCCGGTGCAAGTGCGTTCCGAACTGCCGCGCGCGGGGGCAGCAGGAGTCAGTCGCCAGCGGTGAGGAGGGTGTTGATCGCTGCGATCGTGTCCGGCGTACGCCGGTGGTGCACCGTCGGGATGCCGAACGCGCGGGCGCTCTCGACGACGTAGTCGGTGTCGTCGACGAAAACCATCTCCTCCGGCCGCACGTCGAGCCGGTCGCAGGTGAGCTGGTAGATGCGCGGGTCCGGCTTGGCGAGCCCCACCTCGTGCGAGTAGATGATCGTGTCGACGAGCTGCTCGAACCCGTACCGGCCCTGCTCCTCGCGCCGCGCCCCGTCGGCGGAGTTGCTCAAGACAGCGGTCTGGTACGCCGGTCGCAGGGACGCCACGTACGCACACAGCTCGTAGTCCAGCTCGCCGCAGTACCAGTCCCACATGGCGGCCATGAACGCGTCTGCGTCGCTCTCGCTCACACCGAAGACGTCGATGTAGCGCTGGCGGTAGTCCGCCTCGGTCATGGCGCCGGTCCCCATGAGACCGCGCGGGTCGAGCTGCCGGATGCGCCCGTCGAACGCCAACCGCTCGAGCCCGAGGCGCCCTGCCATCCGCGCCAGCCAGGCGTCGACCGGCACAACCTTCTCGAGCACGCCGCCGATGTCGAACACCACCGCCTTGATCGTCATCGCCGCGACCTTCTCACAGGGTCGAGACGGCACCCGCGCGCAGGCTCTGGACATCGATGTCGAGCAGCTCGGCCAAACCGTGCTCGCCGGCGGACGACACGGTCAGTCCACGCTCTCGCGGACGCTGCAGGACCCAGCCACGGTCGACGAACGCCGTGCGGAGGAGGGAACCCGCCAACCCACCAAGGTGCGGGCGACGCTCAGTCCAATCGAGACACGGACGTACGACAGGCCGCCTGCCAACCGATAGATCCGTCCCCGGAGCCACCGACTTCAGCCATACCTCCCCGTCGCTGGTCAGCGAGGCCCCGACCGAGAGCAACAACAGGCCATGCGCCACGAGCGCGTCCAGCAGGGCGACCCCGAGCCGTCCGGCGATGTGGTCATAACACGTACGCGCGAAGAGCAGATCGGTCGCCACCCGTCCACTCCGCAGCGAGGTCGGCGCCGACATCACAACCCCAGCGGTCGACGCCAGGTTTTCGATCAGCTGTCCCGCCTCCGGCGCCAACCGCACGTAGCGGTGCCGGCCCTGCCGCACCTCGGACAGCACCCCAGCAGAGACCAGCGACGTCAGGTGCTCGCTCGCCGTCGACGGTGCTACTCCGACATGGCGTGCAAGCTCCCCGGAGGTCCATGCCCGCCCGTCGATCAGAGCCAAGCAGATGGCGGTCCGCGTCGGGTGCGCAAGCAAAGCGGCGTACCGCGCGATCGGGACCGGGTCGACCGTCACGGGGCGGCCCCCACCCGAAGCGATCGGCGTCGCGACAACCCGACGCCGACCAGACACACGACTCCCCCGGCCATGGCGAGCGCGGTCGGGACCTCATCGAGCAGCAGCCAACCCAGCAGCACCGTCAGCGGCGGCACGAGATAGGTGGTGACGCTGAGCTTGCCGGCGTTCATCCGGGCCAACGCATACGCCCACACGCTGAACGCCAGCGCGGTCGGTACGAGCCCCAGGTAAAGCAGGCCGGCGACCCTTCCGGCGGACGCGCGTTGAAGCTCGCCCACAAGGGTCCCGCCGGCGGGCAGACAGGCGGCCATCCCGACAGTGCAGGCGAGCCAGGTGACCTGGATGGCCGGGAGCCGGCGGAGGATCGGCTTCTGCAGGAGTACGCCGACGGCGTACGTTACCGCCGCCACGACACTGAGCACCGCGCCGGCCACATCTGCTTCGGCGGTGTTGGCGGTGGACACTCCAATGAGGGTCACGCCCACAAAAGCCACCACCATGCCGACCACCAGCCACCGTGGGAACCCTTCGCCCATCCACAGCCCGGCGAACACGGCGATGAGGAGCGGCCCGATGTTGACCAGCATCGCCGTCGTGCCGGCGTCGATCCGCTGCTCGGCTGCGTTGAGGGCGACGTTGTAGGCGGCGAACCACGCCAGGCCGCAGCCGATCACCAGCAGCCACTCACGTCGGCTCGGGCGGACCCAGCGATGACGACTGAGCAGCACTACGCCGAGCGCGATGCTCCCGACCAGGAGCCGACCCAGCGCCAGGGCGCCCGCGGAGAACGCCTCACCGGTGCTTCGGATGACCACGAACGCCGAGGCCCAGGCCAGTAGCGTCGTCGCGACCGCGGCGAGCGGCAGCAGGACGTACCGGCTCGTGGGGGCCTCCGGTGGCAGGAGGGTGGACGTCATGTCCACGAACCTAGACCGACGACGATTCGGTGCTCACCGAACTATGGCCGGCACCGACGGCTCACCGCTTGGCGTGGGTCCATTCCAGCAGACGGTCGCGCGGCCAGGCGTTGACGATGCGGTCGGCCGGTACGCCGTTCTCGACCGCGCGGGCGCAGCCGTAGTCCTGGAAGGCGAGCTGGCCCGGCGCGTGCGCATCGGTGTCGATGCTGAAGAGACAACCCGCCTCCAAGGCCAGCTGGATCAGCCGTGACGGCGGGTCGCGCCGCTCCGGTCGCGAGTTGATCTCGACCGCGACGTCGAACTGGGCGCACGCCGCGAAGACCACCTCGGCGTCGAACTGCGACTCCGGCCGAATGCCGCGCCCACCCTCGACCAGCCGGCCGGTGCAGTGCCCGAGCACGTTCGTCATCTTGTTGGCGATGCCGCCCACCATCCGCTGCGTCATCGTCTCGGAGTCCGACCGCAGCTTGGAGTGCACGCTCGCGACCACCACGTCGAGGCGCTGCAGCATCGCCCGGGTCTGGTCGAGCTTGCCGTCCTCCAAGATGTCGACCTCGATGCCCGGCAGCAGCACGATGTCGTCGTACCGCGCGTTGATCTCCTCGACCACATCGAGCTGCTCGGCGAGCCGCTCGGCGGTCAGCCCGTTGGCGACCGTGAGCCGCGGTGAGTGGTCGGTCAAGGCGAAGTAGTCGTGACCGACGGCTCGACCGGCCTCGACCATCTCCTCGATCGGTGA
>JACCVA010000018.1 GCA_013698435.1 Nocardioidaceae bacterium
CTGCAGCCCCGGTCGGACGGCGTACGTCGACAGTCCCCACAGTCCCTCGCGGCGAAGCGCCGCCACGGCACCGACGACGGTGCCGGCGACCTCCGCAACCCAGCAGCCAGGCTGGTCGTGCGTGACGAGGTGGGCGAGCCGCGTCCGCCACGGGCCTGAGCGCTCCGGCGACCGCGGCTCTGGGGTCGGCCAGTCAGCGGGCCGCGTGCGGACGTCGAGGTCGTAGAACGCCTCCGACGTGATCTGCTCCACTGCGGCCACGTCGTCGTGAGTCATCGCTCGGATCAGCACCCGTCGACCCTAGTGCCCGGCGCTAACCAGAGCGGTGGGGAAGCAGCTCCTGCGCCTTGGTCAAGATGCCTTCCTTGAGCACACCCCAGCGGTTCGCGTCGCCGGCCAGCAGCGCCTGCGCGGCGTCCTTCATCTGCTCGAAGGTGGAGTGCGGCGGGATCGGTGGGACGTCGGGGTCGCAGTGCACGTCGAGCACGATCGGTCGGCTTGCCGACAAGGCCGTGTCCCAGGCGGCGCCAAGCTGCCCGGGTTCGGTGACAGTGATCGCGTCGAGGCCGATGGAGGCGGCGAGGTCGGCGTACGACACGTCGGGGAGCGTTTGCGACTCGACGAACGTGGGGGAGCCGCCCATGCCCCGCAGCTCCCACGTGACCTGGTTTAGGTCGTTGTTGTGGATCACCGCGACGATGAGCCGCGGGTCGGTCCACTCCTCCCAGTAGCGGCGGATCGTCAACAGCTCCGCCAGCCCGTTCATCTGCATGGCGCCGTCGCCGGCGAGCGCGATCGCCGGCCGCTGCGGATGTGCGAACTTCGCTCCGATGGCGTAGGGGACGGCGGAGCCCATGGTGGCAAGCGTCCCCGACAGCGAACCGCGCATGTTGCCGCGGAACTTCAGCTGGCGGGCATACCAGTTCGCCGCCGAGCCGGAGTCGGCCGCCACGATCACGTCATCCGGCAGCCGCGTGGACAGCTCGGAGAACATCCGCATCGGGTTGACCGGGTCGGCCTCGACGTGCGCCTCGGCGTCCATCGTCTCCCACCAGCGGGCGACCTTCGCCTCGAGGTCGTCCCGCCAGGAGCGGTCCTCCTGTGGGCGAGCAACGCAAGCAAAGCGCGCAGCGTGGCGGCGGCGTCGCCGACAAGGTTGACCTCGTACGGGTAGCGCATGCCGATCAAGCTGCCGTCGACGTCGATCTGTACGCCGCGGGCCTGGTCGAGCGGTGGCATGAACTGTGTGTACGGGAAGCTCGACCCCACCGTCAGCAAGGTGTCACAGTCGCTCATCATCTCGTAGCTGGGACGGGTGCCGAGCAGGCCGATCGACCCGGTCACGTAGGGGAGGTCGTCGCTGAGCACGTCCTTGCCGAGAAGCGCCTTCGCCACGCCGGCGCCGAGCACCTCGGCGACCTGCTCGACCTCCGCCCGGGCGCCGCTGGCGCCCTGACCCACCAACAGCGCCACCTTGGTGCCCGCATTGAGGATGTCGGCCGCCTGCCGGACTGCGTCGCTGTCCGGCATCACCGTGGGCGAACTCACGCCGAGGCTCGAGGGCACCATCTTGAAGGCGTGTGGAGGCGGCGTGTAGTCGAGCTCCTGCACGTCGTTCGGAACGATGATGGCGGTCGGGCCACGTCGGGTCATTGCGGTGCGGATCGCCCGGTCGAGCACGTTGGGCAGCTGCTCGGGAACGGTCACCATCTGGACGAAGTCACTGGCCACGTCCTTGAACAGCGACAGCAGGTCGACCTCCTGCTGGTATGCGCCGCCCAGGGCACTGCGGTTCGTCTGGCCGACGATGGCGATGACGGGCACGTGGTCGAGCTTGGCGCCGTAGAGACCGTTGAGCAGATGGATGGCTCAACGCCGCATCGATCAACGGCAGGTCCCGAGGTGGCCATGCAGACGCCAGGTCGGCCACTGAACTTGGCGTACCCCACCGCCTGCAAGGCACTCATCTCCTCGTGGCGGGACTGGATGAACCGAGGCTGGTCGTCCGCTCGTCCGAAGGCACCCAGCAGACCGTTGATCCCGTCGCCGGGGTAGCCGAAGACGTACTCGACCCCCCACTCACGCAGTCGCTTCAACAGCACGTCGGCCACGGTGTCGCTCATGTCAGCTGCCGCCGCACCCCAACAGCTCCGCTTGCCGCGAGAGCTCCGGCCAGCGCCGCGCTGGTAAGGGCGAGACGACGCCTCCGCTGGTCTGCTGTCGCCAGCGCCAGCATGGACGCCGCGTGCAGCAGGTCGACGGCGACACCTGCGCGCACGACCCGTCGGCTGGGTGCCGCGATCGTGGCGATCGCCTGCACCAGGTCGCGTACGCCGAGAACTCGGATCGCTCTGCGGGTCACCACGTCAGGCTGGTGACGAGCCATCAGAAGCGACGGTTGGGTGAGTTCTATGGTGCCCACCACGATGCGGGCGACGGTAGTCACCTTCATCGTCGCACCCTCCGTGACAGCGCGCCGGCACCGAGGCCCAGCGCGGCACCCAGCCCGGCCAGTACGACGGCGTGGTGCTGCGATGCCCACAGCTGCAGGGACCGGGGCTGGGATCGATCGTCGAAGACGCCGTGGGCTCCGAAGTCGCTGCCGGACTCGCCGTCGGCCGGGTCCCAGAGGTTGGCGGGTTGGTCAGGGTCACGCGGCTGGTCGGTTTGCTGGGAGGAGAACCCGGTCCGCGCCAGGTAGCGGTCGAGCACCCCTGGGGCGATCGCGTTGGCCGCCAGCGTCGCCATCGTGCTCGCGCCGACCCAGTACTCGCGACGCTTCGGGTGGTCTGCTGCGAACACGACCGCCCGCGCTGCCACCTCGGGTTGGTAGATGGGGGGCACGGGCTGGGCGCTCTTCGGCAGTCGGGAGAGGACCCAGGAGAACTGCGGTGTGTTCACCGCAGGCATCTGCACCATGGTCACGTGCACGTTGCTGTGGTCGTGCAACAGCTCGGTGCGCAGCGACTCGTGGAAGCCCTGCAAGGCGTGCTTGGAGCCGCAGTAGGCGCTCTGCAACGGGATGCCACGATAAGCGAGCGCCGACCCTACCTGCACGATCACGCCGTGGTCGCGTGGAATCATCCGCTTCAGGGCGGCGCGAGTCGCGTAGACGTAGCCGTGATAGTTGACGTCGGTGACGCGGCGGAACTCCTCGGGTTCGATCTGCATGAACGGTGCGAACACCGACGTGAAGGCCACGTTGACCCAGACATCGATGGGACCGAGCTCGGACTCCACCCGCGCGGCTGCCGCCTCGACCGCGTCGGCTTCCGCCACGTCGACCGGGACGATCAACGGTTGGCCACCGGCTGCCTCGACCTCGCGGGCGGCCCCGGCGAGGCCGGTGGTGCCACGAGCGATGAGCGCTACCTTGGCACCGCGCGCCGCGAACGCCTGCGCGGTTGCTCTGCCGATCCCGCCGCTGGCGCCGGTCACGACGACGACCTGGTCAATGCTGCTGTGTGTCACGGACTTCTCCTAGGGGTTAGGACGGTGGACCTGTGCAGACGACGGAGTCCGAGGGGGTGTAGGTGACATGGTCCGTCTCCTTGTCCACCAGCTCGGGCGAGCCGGCTCTGCGGAAGTACCGGTGGACGTCCACCTCGAAACCGCTGTACCCGGTGTTGGGGACGCACGTGTCCGTCGGGTCGTAACGCGTGTCGGGTGACGTGTAGTCGTAGGGCTCGGAGACACCAGCGGTGATGTCCCAGTAGTTCGTGCTGTACATCTCGACGTGCATCTCGCCCTCGGTCGTCGGCGACGAGGGCACCACCCGGGCATGAATCAGCACCCCGTAGGGCGTGCTGTTGGCGAACTTAAGGTCGACGGTCGGGAACGCCACCGTCGCCTCCCGCCCGAGCGGGTACCGGTCGATGTAGAAGCTGTGCGGCTTGTGCTCCACGTCGTCGAGCCCGGCGAAGAACGCCGCATTGTAGGTCGTGGTCACCACCTGCGAGACGCCTCCGCCCAGCTCCTCGGCGTACACGCCGTTGCTGATGATGAAGCCCTTGACGAACCCGTTCGCGACGGTCCGCTCGCCGACCGTGTCGTTGAACGAGAACGTCTCACCGGGCTTGAGCACGGTCTGGTCGATCAGCTCGGCCGCCCGGCCCTGGTTGATGTTGCGGTACTCGGCGTACGGGAAGTAGGTGACGAACGAGCTGACCTTTTCGGTGATCCTCAGCGCTCGCGCCTCCGCAGTGGTGAAGTCGGCCTGGGCCGTCGTGGTCCCCACCTCGACCGACCGGGCGTCGCCCTGCTCGGGGAGTACCGGCAGGATCGCGTCCGCCACCTGGGCGGGATCGAACGCGACACCGGTCCGAGCGGGTACGACGACGGGAGGGCCGCCCCGCAGCACGACGGTCGCGTCCCTCGGTTGGGCACCGAGCCGTCGGTTGAGATCGTCCAGCCGGTCACCGAGGACCTCGGCGTCGATCGAGGCGACCAGCTCGCCGTCGGCGGCAGACATGGTGAGTGCGGGCGCGAAGGTGCTCACCGGCAAGGACACGGTCCGGCCGGGCAGCTGCAGCAGGACCGGGCCGGACACGGCCGGCCGTATCAGCTCACGTTTCGCCTGCCGGAACTCAGCCGGCGTCACGCTCGGGGGGACGTCTCGCACGGGCAGCTGCAACCCGTCCGCTGACGCGGTCAGGTATGCCTCCTTGGCAGCCTCGACAGCGGCATCCTCGTCGACGTCGCGCCCGACAACGGGGGCGGTGAGCTGCGGGGTGCCGTCGGCGGTGAAGCTGACGCGAGGCTCGGCAGGCGCGGTACCCACCTGCTGCGCCACCTCGTCGACGGCCGCACCGAGCTCGTCCTCGTCGACGACGACCACGGGCTCGACCCGGGCGCCGGAGCCGAACAGGAGGTCCACCATCCGCAACGGGTTCCAGGACCGGCCGCCGCCGGCCTCGCGGACCGTGGCGTCGATGTCGATGTCCAGCCCGGCGTCACCGGGGACGAGTCGGTAGGTCTCACCGTCATGGCTGAACTCGACCGGAGCTGCGGCGTCGTCAGCCAGACCGGTGTCGAGACTGGCCGAGGCGGTCGCGGGGCGCAGGCCGCCGATGTCGATGCCATCGACGGAGGTGCCGTTGGGAACGCGGTTGCCGGTCAGGAACCAACCCGCGACGTACAGACCCACCAGCACGACCAGGGTCACACCGCCGAACAGCCACCAGGCCCGTCGATGTCCACCCGCGGCCTTCGCGTTGCTTCCCGCCACCCGTCCATCCCTGCCTTCACTCGACGCCACCGGGCCTCATGGTAGGCGGCTGCTGCTGATCACACCGCACCCGGCGCCACCCGTTCGGACGCTGGTTGCGACGATGACGACATGCATGTGCTCTTCGCACCAGACTCGTTCGCGGGCACGTTGACGGCGGTTCAGGCCGCCGAGGCGATGGCCGAGGGCTGGCGCCGCAGGTCACCTGACGACGAGCTCGAGCTTGCTCCGATGTCGGACGGGGGCCCGGGTTTCGTCGACGTGCTGCATGCCTGCCTCGGTGGCGAGCTGTTGTCGGTGCCCGTTGTCGACCAGTATGGCGACGCGGCACCGACGGCCGTCTTGATGGTTGACGACACGGCGTACGTCGAGTCTGCCCAGGCCTGCGGGCTGCACCTGTCGCAGCGGCGCGACCCCGAACGGGCGACGACCTACGGCGTCGGCCAGATGGTCGCAGCGGCGGTCGACGACGGGGCGTGCCGGGTGGTCGTCGGACTCGGTGGGTCGGGCACCAACGACGCGGGCGCGGGCATGTTGTCGGCTCTTGGCGCGACGTCGAGGCCCGGCGAGGCCCTGGTCGGGGGACCACGGGCGCTGGAGCTGCTGACTCAGGTCGACGTCACCGCAGCCGACGGGCGATGCGCGGACGTCGAGCTTGTCATTGCCAGCGACGTCGACAACCCCCTGCTCGGCTTGCGTGGGGCCACCAACGTGTTCGGGCCGCAGAAGGGGCTGGTCGAGGACCGCTTGCAGCACGTCGACGCCCAGCTGCAACGGTTCGCGGAGCTCAGCGACCGTGCGCTCGCCGACAAACCCGGAGCGGGCGCAGCCGGCGGGCTCGGCTTTGCGCTGCTGCTGCTGGGTGCGACGAGAGTGGGCGGCATCGAGGTCGTGGCGGAGGCCCTCGGGCTCTCGGATCGGGCGCGCAAGAGCGACCTGGTGGTGACCGGCGAGGGCGCTTTCGACTTCTCGTCGCGGTCAGGCAAAGTGCCGTACGGCGTGGCACAGATCGCGTCCCGAGCGATCCGGCCCTGCATCGCGCTCGCCGGTCAGGTGCTGGTAGGGGCTCGGGAGATGCGAACACTGGGCATCGAGTCGGCGTACTCGGTCGTCGACCTGGTGGGGGAGGAAGCGGCCTTCGACGACCCCGCGGTGAGCTTGGCGGCCCTTGCCGAGCGGGTCGCTCGTACTTGGTCCCGCTGACAGGCAGCCGCCGGGCTGGGGCACCCTCAGCGGCGCCGGCAGGATCGCCGAGGCGCGACAGCGCTAACGATCGGTCGAGGTCATGTGACACCATAGGAATGACAGCCGAGCCACCTTCGCTTGCAGTGAGCGAGAGGCGCCCTCGGTGCACCTACCCCGACGTATGGAGTGCGAATGACCGTTCAGGATCAGACAACGACGGCGACCCCGGGCGCCGAGCCCAAGGTCGACGGAGTCCTCTTGACCGACACCGCCGCCGTCAAGGTCAAGGCGCTGCTCGACCAGGAGGGTCGCGACGACCTTCAGCTGCGCGTCTCCGTGCAGCCCGGCGGCTGCTCCGGTCTGCGCTACCAGCTTTTCTTCGACGAACGCAACCTCGACGGTGACGCTGTGCATGACTTCGGTGGCGTGTCCGTCGTCGTCGACCGGATGAGCGTGCCCTACCTGCAAGGTGCCACCATCGACTTCGTCGACACCATCGAGAAGCAGGGCTTCACGATCGACAATCCCAACGCCGGCGGCTCCTGCGCCTGCGGCGACTCGTTCCACTGAGCCGACAGCACTGATCCGACAACACTGAGCCGGCAACGCGGAGCCGACAACACCGAGCCGACGCCGAGGTCACCAAAGCGGCCCACCGGCATTACGACGCCCCGCCCCCAGAGGGGACGGGGCGTTGTCTTGCCCGGAGCGCCGATGGCGCCCCCGGACGGGTCGACGCCGGGTGGGTGAGGCGTCATCGCGCAGTCAACTAGCCCTGGCACCTGCGGTCAATGCCTGACACCAACTTCGTCGCTGTTGCGTCGGCCGCTCGGATACACCGGTAGTCTTACGCGACGTGCCTCTCGCCGTTACCGGGTCCGTCGCGACCGACCACCTGATGTCATTTCGCGGCAAGTTCGCGGACTCCCTCGTCGTCGACCAGCTCGACAAGATCGCCTTGTCGTTCCTCGTCGAGGATCTCGAGGTACGACGGGGCGGCTGCGCTGCCAACATCGCGTTCGGTCTCGCCGCGCTGGGAGAGCGCCCGGTGCTGGTGGCGGCGGTAGGCGAGGACGTGGCCGACTACCGTTCGTGGCTCGAGCGTCACGGTGTCGACTGTGAGTCCCTGCACTACTCCGACACCAGGCACACGGCCCGGTTCATCTGCACCACCGACGACTCTCATGCCCAGATCGCGTCGTTCTACGCGGGCGCGATGAGCGAGGCGCGCGAGATCGAGCTGCGCCCGGTGCAGGCACGCGTCGGCGACCTCGACCTGGTCGTGGTGGCCCCCAACGATCCCGAGGCGATGCTGCGGCACACGCAGGAGTGCCGCAGCCGGGGGTACCGGTTCGCTGCGGACCCGTCGCAGCAGCTTGCCTGGTCCGACGGTGACACGATCCAGCGGCTGATCGACGGCGCGACCTACCTGTTCTCCAACGAGTACGAAGCCGCGCTGATCGAGCAGAAGACCGGCTGGTCGGCAGCTGAGGTCCTCGACCACGTCGAGACCCGGGTCGTCACTTTGGGCCCGGCTGGTGTCCGTGTGGAGCGTCGTGACGTCGCCCCGTGGACAGTCGGCGCCGTGCCGGGGGTGACCGCAGTGGAGCCGACCGGTGTCGGGGACGCCTTCCGGGCGGGCTTCCTCGCGGCGGTGGCCGCCGGGCTGACCCAGGAGCGCGCAGCTCAGTCCGGTTGCGTGCTCGCGGCATACGTCGTCGAAGGTGTGGGCACGCAGGAGTATGCGTTCACGTCCCAGCAGTTCTGCCGACGGTTCGAGGGCGCCTACGGCGACAAGGCAGCCGTCGAGGTGGCCGGCTGGCTGCTTGCCGACCACTGACTCTGATCGGCAGCAACGGCCCGCAGCAGGACCTGCAGGGCCCCGCGAACTCATACTTCGCGGGGCCATCTTCATTCAAGGGCATCTGAGTACCGGCGCCGGGCAGCGACACGCCTGCTGTGCTGCGGAAGCCTCGTCTTTCGTGACCGCGACGACCCGCCTACCTGGATGAAGATCGCCGCCCTGGCTGGAGTAGGGTTTTGGTCGACACACCGTTCCGTGCCGGCAACCACCGACGCCGTCCGAAGCCACAGAAAGGCGCCCCTGTGAGTCGGACCCTCACCGAGCGCGTCCACCGACGCCCGCGTCTGAGTCGTGCCGGTGCGGCGGTCATCGGGCTCGGGTGTCTGGTGCTGCTGACGGGCTGCTCCGAGGAGACGACCGAGCAGTGGAAGCGGCTCGGCCTGCCGGAGGCCGCGAGCGATCGCGCGGACTACGTGCACGACCTGTGGATGGGCGCCTGGATCGCGGCGTTCATCATCGGTGGGTTCACCTGGGCGTTGATGGGTTGGGTGTCGGTGCGCTACCGCAGACGCCGCGAGGACGAGCTGCCTGCCCAGGTGCGCTACAACCTGCCGATCGAGGTCCTCTACTCCATCGCCCCCGTCATCGTCGTCGTCGTCTTGTTCTTCTTCACGGTGCAGACGCAGGACAAGGAGCTGGCCGAGGTCTCCAACCCCGACCACGAGGTTGTCGTCACTGCTCAGCAGTGGTCGTGGACGTTCAACTACGCCAAGGAGTCCGGTGCCGGCGGCGAGGACGTCTACGACACGGGAACGCCCGCACAGGACCCCGAGCTGTGGCTGGTGGAGGATGAAACCGTCAACTTCACCCTCCACTCACCCGACGTCATCCACTCGTTCTGGGTGCCGTCCTTCTACTTCAAGCTCGACGTGATCCCCGGCCTCGACCACGGCTTCTCGATGACGCCCACCAAGGCGGGTACGTTCGTCGGTCGTTGCGCCGAGCTGTGTGGCCAGCACCACTCACGAATGCTGTTCAAGGTGATCGTGACCGATCGCCAGACGTTCGACGAGCACATGCAAGAGCTCCGGGACGCCGGCCAGACCGGGGTTCTGCGCGGTGGAAGGGAGTCCGAGACCGTCGACGGTCTCGACACTGCGGCGGGAGGCGGCGAGTGACCGCGATCGATGCACGCACGACAACCGCACGGGTGGCGCAGCCGCGACGCGCCACCAAGGGACAGGTCGTCGTCAAGTACCTCACCACAACCGACCACAAGGTCATCGGCAACCTCTACCTGGCCACCTCGTTCGCCTTCTTCCTGCTGGCGGGGCTGATGGCGATGGTGATCCGTGCCGAGCTCGCCCGGCCCAACAACCAGTTCGTCAGCGACGACGTCTACAACCAGCTCTTCACCATGCACGGCACGATCATGCTGCTGCTTTTCGCGACGCCGCTGTTCGTGGGTTTCGCGAACTGCATCATGCCGTTGCAGATCGGCGCCCCCGACGTCGCGTTCCCACGGCTCAACATGTTCAGCTACTGGCTCTTCCTGTTCGGCGGCCTGATCACCGTCTCGGGGTTCCTGGTGCCCGACGGGGCCGCATCCTTCGGCTGGTACGGCTACACGCCGCTGTCCACGTCGGTCGGCTCGCCCGGCGTCGGCGGTGACCTGTGGACCATGGGTCTGTGGATGGTCGGTCTCGGCACGATCCTCGGCGCGGTGAACTTCGTGACCACGATCTTCTGCATGCGGGCGCCGGGCATGACGATGTTCCGGATGCCGATCTTCACCTGGAACATCTTGGTGACGTCGCTGCTGGTGCTGATCGCGTTTCCGATCTTCGCAGGGGCGCTGTTGGCGCTCGAGGCCGACCGCGCGTTCGGCGCCCACATCTTCGACTCCGCCAACGGCGGCCCGATCCTGTGGCAGCACCTGTTCTGGTTCTTCGGGCACCCCGAGGTCTACATCATCGCGCTGCCCTTCTTCGGCATCGTCACCGAGATCTTGCCCGTGTTCAGCCGCAAACCGATCTTCGGCTACATCGGCCTCGTGAGTGCGACGCTGACGATCGCCGCGCTGTCCGTCTCGGTGTGGGCCCACCACATGTTCGCCACCGGTGCGGTCGACCTGCCGTTCTTCTCGTTCATGACGTTCCTCATCGCGGTGCCCACCGGAGTCAAGTTCTTCAACTGGATCGGCACCATGTGGGGTGGGTCCTTGTCGTTCGACACGCCGATGCTGTGGTCTGTCGGCTTCCTCGTCACGTTCTTGCTCGGTGGGCTGACCGGGGTGATCTTGGCGTCGCCGCCGCTGGACTTCCAGCTCAACGACTCCTACTTCGTGGTGGCCCACTTCCACTACGTCGTCTTCGGCACCGTGGTGTTCGCGATGTTCGCCGGCTTCTACTTCTGGTGGCCGAAGATCACCGGCAGGTTGCTTGACGAGCGGCTGGGCAAGATCCACTTCTGGCTGCTGTTCGTCGGCTTCCACACCACCTTCATGGTCCAACACTGGCTTGGTGCCGAGGGCATGCCCCGTCGGTACGCCGACTACAAGCCGACCGACGGCTTCACCACCCTCAACGAGGTCTCCTCCATCGGGGCCTTCATCCTGGGTGCCTCGACACTGCCCTTCCTCTACAACGTCTGGAAGTCGCGACAGGGACCGAAGGTCATGCTCGACGACCCGTGGGGATGGGGACGCTCCCTCGAATGGGCGACGTCGTCTCCGCCGCCGCGGCACAACTTCGAGTCGCTTCCCCGGATCCGCTCCGAGAGCCCCGCGTTCGACCTGCACCATCCCGAAGTGGCGCTGATGGAGCTCGAGCACAACGAAAGCCTCAACCGTGAAGGCGACGCCGCCGACACCTCGGACATGACCGGGAGGGAAGGCCACCTCAGGCAACAGATGGGTGACCGCCCCGACCGTCCCGCGGGCCTCGACGAGGAGGGGCGTCGGTGAGAAGCGAAGCCTGGATCTTCGGCGGCAACGCGGTCTTCTTCCTCGTCGTCGCACCGACGTACTGGCTGCTGTCGCAGGATCCGACCGGGACCGCTGCGCTTGTAATGGCCTTCGGCCTCACTGCCCTCGTGACGTTCTACCTGGGCTTTCACGCCAACAAGATGGACCCGCGGCCCGAGGACCGCCAGGAAGCCGAAGTCGTCGACGGCGCCGGGGAGCTCGGTTTCTTCCCCCCGTACTCGTGGTGGCCGCTGTGGTGTGCCGCATCGCTCGGCGTCTGCGTGCTCGGTGTTGTGTTCGGCTGGTGGCTCTTCATCATCGGCGTCGGAGTGGGCAGCATCACCCTCGTCGGCTGGGTCTTCGAGTTCTACCGCGGCGAGCACGCGCACTGACTCCCGCACGCCTCTTGCATCTCGTGGCGTGAGTCACCGCGTCGTCGTTTCTGGTCGTTGTTGCGCCTTGTTACCCTTGAGTGGCGCCACGGACCGGACGTCACGTCATCAGAGGAGTCATGCATGCCCTTCATCGGGACCCCGTCGAAGGTGCCGGTCGCTGCGGCGGCTGCGCTGGTGCTCAGCCTTGCGCTCGCCGGGTGCAGCGGTGGCTCGACCGAGGACCAGGCGTCGGGACGCCAAGGCGACGGCTCCGTCGATGGCAATGCGGGCCTCGCCCCTGACGACGCCGGCGACCAGCAGCCCGATGCACCTCCCACGTCCGAGGCGAAGGTCAGCAGCAACGTGGCGGCCGAGGCCACCGACGTCGCCGTCGACACCTCCGTGACGATGCGGGTCTCCGACGGCACTTTCGACTCCGTGGTGATGCGCGTGCACCAGGGCACGTCGCTCGACGGCTCGTTCAACGACGCCAAGACGGCCTGGACCGCTGACGAGCTGCTCGAGCCCGACACGGCGTACGAGGTCACGGCGAAGGCCAGCGACGCCAGTGGTCTGGTGGCGAGGCAGCGGACCCCGTTCACGACCACCGCGCTCTCCCTCGCCGAGCAGACCTACGCCAACATCACCCCACTCGACGGCGAGACCGTCGGCGTCGGCATGCCGGTGATCGTGCAGTTCGACGTCCCGGTCACCCGTCACGCCGCCTTCGAGAAGCAGATGTCGGTCACGTCGACGCCGTCGCAGCGCGGCAGCTGGCACTGGATGAGCGACAGCGAGGCCCACTGGCGCCCGGCCACCTACTGGAGCCCGGGCACCATCGTCAACGTCGAGCTGTCGGTCAACAGCCTCGACGCCGGCAACGGCATCTACGGCCAGATGGACCGCTCGATCAGCTTCGACGTCGGCCAGTCAGTCGTCATGCGGGCCAACCTGCGCACCGACCAGATGGGGGTCTTTGTCGACGGTTCGCTGGCACGGACGATCCCGATCACGGGCGGCAAGCGGGGCTTCCAGACCCGCAGCGGCATCAAGCTGATCGTCGAGAAGATCGAGAGCAAGCGGATGGACGCAGCAACTGTGGGCATCGAACGAGACGACCCGGAGTACTACAACATCCCGAGGGTGGAGTACACCCAGCGCGTCACGTTCACCGGCGAGTTCCTGCACGCGGCGCCCTGGTCGGTGTCCTCCCAGGGTGTGGAGAACGTCTCCCATGGCTGCGTCGGCATGAGCCCCGAGAACGCAGCCTGGCTGTTCGGCCTGACGCACCGCGGCGACCCCGTCGAGGTGACCGGCACCGCGCGTAGGCTCGAGGACGGCAACGGCTGGACCGACTGGAACCAGTCCTACGCCGAGTGGAAGCAAGGCTCCGCGCTCTGACCTGACGCGAGCCCCGCCGCCACCCCGGGTGGGTGACGGCGGCTACTTCTTCGTGGCGGACTGCTCGATCTGGAAGTTGTCGCCGCCGACCTGACCGCCGGTCTCGATCCCGACGTGCCGGCCGGCTTCGATCTCGTCGTGTGCGTCGGCATGGTGGTGCGCTTCGTCAAGCTCGGCGGTCGTCGGTTTTTGGACGTCGTCGCCGTACCAGAAGCCGAACAGCCGGGTCCGCAGCCGATCCTTGCCCTGGTTGCGCGCGGCGACCCCGCCGCTGTCCTCGGGCGCCGGCAGCGCGAGCGGCTCAAGACGCTCATGGGTCGTGAGCGCGTAGGCGTGGCTGGGGTCGACCGGCGCATGGATCTCGCTGTAGGCACCGTCGGGGGAGCGCACGATGACGCCGGTCTCATAGCCGTGCAGCAGCATCTCGCGTTCGTGCCGCTGCAACGAGAGGCACCAGCGACGGGTGACGATGAAGGCCAACACAGGTAGCACGAACACCCCGATGCGACAGAACCAGATGATCGAGCCGATCGACAGGTTGAACATCGGTCCGATGATGTCGTTGCCGGCCGCCAGCCAGAGCGTGCCGTATGCCGTGATGCCCGCGACCCCGAACGCTGTCCGCGTCGGCTGGTTGCG
>JACCVA010000020.1 GCA_013698435.1 Nocardioidaceae bacterium
TCGACAAGTTCGAGAAGTCCTGGAAAGAGCTGCTCGACACCGTGAAGGCAGCGATGAAGGGCGACTCCGACGTGGCGGGCAGCAAGTGAAGGCTGCCCTGACCGTCGCCACCTCGGCGGCGTACGACGACACCGTCCAGCAGCTGGTCGACGACGCCGTCGCCAGCAAGCTGGCGGCGCAGGACCCGAACTTGTGGGGGCCTGAGGCCGAGTCCGAGGCGTCGATCCGGCTGTCCTGGGTCGGGTTGCCGGTGTCCTCGCGCCCCCTGCTGGCAGAGATCGACGCGCTGCGCGCCCAGCTCTGGTCCGAAGGCATCGACCAGGTCGTGCTGTGCGGGATGGGCGGCTCGTCACTCGCACCGGAGGTGATCGCCCGCACGTACGACGTCCCGCTGCAAATCCTCGACTCCACCAGCCCGAGCGTCGTGCACGAGGCGGTGAGCGGTGACCTGACCCGCAGCGTCGTCGTCGTCTCCAGCAAGTCGGGGGGGACGCTCGAGACCGACAGCCAACGGCGTGCGTTCGCTGCTGCCTTCGAGGCGGCGGGGATCGACGCTGCGTCACGGTTTGTCGTGGTGACCGACCCCGGCTCCGACCTGGAGCAGCTCGCTCGTGACGAGGGCTACCGCAGCGTTTTCCTGGCCGACCCGAACGTCGGCGGTCGCTACAGCGCCTTGACGGCGTTCGGCCTCGTCCCTACCGGTCTCGCCGGGATCGATGTGGCCGAGCTTCTCGACGAGGCCGAGGCCGTCATGCAGCTTCTCGAGGTGGACCGGACCGACAATCCCGCTCTCGTGCTCGCCGCGGCGCTGGGCGGCAACGAAGGCCACGACAAGGTTGCCATCGTCGACCTCGGCTCCGGCATCTCGGGCTTCGCCGACTGGGCCGAGCAGCTGATCGCGGAGTCCACCGGCAAGCTCGGCAAGGGGGTCCTGCCGATCGCTGTGGACGGACCGTCGGCTCCCGAGGTGCAGTGGCCCGCGTCGGACGTTGTCGTCGCTGCCTTGGTCGCGCCGGAGTCCGCCGGTCAGGTACCCGAAGGTGTTGGTGAGCCGTGGGTCGCGGTCTCGGGCACGCTCGGTGCGCAGCTGCTGACGTGGGAGACCGCAACCGCCGTTGCCGGCCGGATGCTCGGCATCAACCCCTTCGACCAGCCCGACGTGGAGAGCGCGAAGAAGGCCGCCCGCGGGTTGCTCGACAAGCAGCCCCAACCGGACCCGCCTGTGCTCACCGCGAAGGGTGTCGAGATCCGTGGGTCCGAAGGGCTGCTTGACGGCGTCGACTCCCTCGAGGGCGCGGTCGAGGCGCTGCTCGACCTGCTCGAACCCGACGGCTACCTGGCGGTGATGGCGTACGCCGATTCTCATCGCGACCACGAGCTCCACGACGTACGCGAGCACCTCGCCCGCCGTACCGGACGGCCGGTGACGTTCGGTTGGGGCCCACGGTTCCTGCACTCCACTGGGCAGTACCACAAGGGTGGACCCGCTCAAGGCGTGTTCCTGCAGATCACCCGCGCGGAGCCCGTCGACGTGGGGATTCCCGACCGACCGTTCACGTTCGGCGAGCTGATCGCGGCGCAGGCGGCCGGTGACGCGAACGTGCTGGCCGAGCATGGACGACCCGTGCTGCGGCTGCACCTCGTCGACTGGACGTCGAACGGCGGCGGCGACGCCACCGACGGCGTCACAACGCTGCTCGAGCTGCTGCGATGATCCCGGATCCCCCCGACCCGAACCCGCTGCGCGACGCGCAGGACCGGCGGCTCCCCCAGATCGCCGGACCGTGCGGGATGGTCATCTTCGGCGTCACCGGTGACCTGTCGCGCAAGAAGCTGATGCCCGCCATCTACGACCTCGCCAACCGCGGTCTGCTGCCGCCGGGCTTCTCGCTCGTGGGCTTCGCGCGGCGGGACTGGGCGCACCAGGACTTCGCGCAGATCGTGCACGACGCGGTCAAGGAGTACGCACGCACCGACTACCGGGAGGAGGTATGGAGGCAGCTCGCGAAGGGCTTTCGTTTCGTGCCCGGTGACTTCTCGGATGACGTGGCGTTCGCCCAGCTGCGCGACACGATCGAGGAGCTCGACCGCGAGCGAGGCACCGCCGGCAACCACGCCTTCTACCTGTCGATCCCGCCCCGGTTCTTCCCCGACGTGGTCGGCCAGCTGAAGGAGCACGGACTCGCCGAGGAGCGGTCCGGTTCCTGGCGGCGGGTGGTGGTGGAGAAGCCCTTCGGTCACGACCTGAAGAGCGCGCAAGAGCTCAACGCCATCGTCTCGGAGGTGTTCCCACCCGAAGCGGTCTTCCGCATCGACCACTACCTCGGCAAAGAGACCGTTCAGAACATCTTGGCGCTCCGCTTCGCCAACCAGCTCTTCGAGCCGATCTGGAACTCCAACTACGTCGACCACGTGCAGATCACCATGGCAGAGGACATCGGCATCGGAGGTCGAGCCGGCTACTACGACGGCATCGGTGCTGCCCGCGACGTCATCCAGAACCACTTAGTGCAGCTGATGGCCCTGACCGCGATGGAGGAGCCCACATCCTTCGACGCGCACAGCCTGCGGACCGAGAAGCAGAAGGTGCTGCGCTCGGTCCAGCTTCCCGACGACCTCGACCTGCACACGGCACGCGGGCAGTACGCAGCCGGCTGGGCGGGCGGCGAGAAGGTCAAGGGCTTTCTCGACGAGGAAGACATCCCCAGGAGCTCCACCACGGAGACGTTCGCCGCTATCAAGCTTGCCATCGACACCCGCCGTTGGGCGGGTGTGCCCTTCTACCTGCGCCACGGCAAGCGGCTGGGCCGCAGGGTGACCGAGGTTGCGGTCGTCTTCAAGCGCGCTCCGCACCTCCCGTTCACGCAGACCGCGACCGAAGAGCTCGGCCACAACGCGCTCGTCATCCGGGTCCAGCCCGACGAGGGAGTGACGGTTCGCTTCGGCTCCAAGGTCCCCGGAGGCGCGATGGAGATTCGCGACGTCAACATGGACTTCGCCTACGGCGGGGCGTTCGTGGAGTCCAGCCCGGAGGCGTACGAGCGACTCATCCTCGACGTGCTCCTGGGCGAGCCACCACTGTTCCCCCAGCACGAGGAGGTCGAGCTCTCGTGGCGCATCCTTGACCCGATCCTGGAGCACTGGGCGACGAGCGGGAAGCCGCAGGCGTATCCGTCCGGCACCTGGGGTCCGTCTTCCGCCGAAGAGATGCTGGCACGCGACGGCCGTGTCTGGCGCCGGCCGTGAGGAGCAACTGATGGCTATCGAGCTGTCCGGCACGAACGCGGGCAAGGTCGCGTCCGCACTGCTGCTCGCCCGCCGCAAGGCTGGCTCTCCGACCATGGGCATGGTGATGACATTTGTCGTCGTGACCGACGAAGGCGACCACTACGACGCGCTGAGGTCCGCCCGCGCCGTCTCACGCGAGCATCCGTCGCGCATCATCGGTGTGATCCGGCGGTCGGCGCGCGGCGCCGCGAACCTCGACGCGGAGATCAAGATCGGTGACGGCGGCGCCGGTGAACAGGTGCTGCTAAGGATGTCAGGCGAGCTTGCGAAGCACCCGGAGAGCGTAGTTCTCCCACTGCTGCTGGCTGACTCCCCCGTCGTGATCTGGTGGCCGGGCAAAGCCCCCGACGACCCGGCCGAGGATCCCCTCGGCTCCCTGGCGCAGCGGCGGATCACCGACATGGCGGCGGTGTCGCGTGGCCGCGCCGCTGCGATGTTGCAGCAGGCCCAGAACTACCAGCCCGGCAACACTGACCTGTCGTGGACCCGGATCACGCCCTGGCGGGCGCTGCTCGCCGCCGCCCTCGACCAGTACCCGGCGAAGGTCACCGGCGGCGAGGTTGCCGCAGAGCGCTCCAACCCGAGCGCCGACCTGCTGACGGCGTGGCTGAGTGACCGGCTGGGCGTCACGATCGACCGGACCGTGTCGAAGGGACCGGGCATCACCCGCGTCTGCCTGTGCACCGGCGGAGGCGACATCGAGATCTCTCGCCCCGATGGCGTACTGGCTGACTTCTCCATCCCCAATGCGCCGAACCGGCCGGTGGCCCTCAAACGGCGTGAGACGGCAGAGCTGTTGGCGGAGGAGCTCCGGCGTCTCGACCCCGACGACATCTACGACGACACCGTCAAGCGGCTGTGCAAGATTGCTGGCCGCAAACCCTCGGCGACGCCGTCGCTGTCGGTCAAGAGCACCCAGGAGTCGGAAGCATCCAGCGACGAGACGTCCGCCGCGAAACGCACACCCTCAGCTCCGACCGCCAAGAAGGCAAGCCCCCGTCGACGTACGACCAAGTCCGGCCGCACCACGAAGGCCGGCAAGAGCCCCACCAAGGCCACCAAGAAGTCGAGCCGCTGATGTCGGAGCCGACCGTGCTCGTGCACCACAATGCCGACGTACTGGCCGAGGCGGTGAGCGCCCGACTCATCACGACTTTCGTCGACGTGCAGTCGTCTGGCCGGGTGCCCCGTTGGGTGCTGACCGGCGGCAGCATCGCCGAGCGAATCCACCGTGCCGTGGCGGCATCGGAGGCCAGGCACGCCGTCGACTGGTCACGGGTCGAGTTCTGGTGGGGCGACGAGCGCTTCGTCGCGGCCGACGATCCGGACCGCAATGAAGGTCAGGCGCGGAAGGCACTCCTCGACGCCCTGCCCGTGGACCCCGCCCGCGTTCACCCGATACCGGCAGCGGCCGGTGACGCCGACCCTGACGCTGCTGCAGCCGCGTACGCCGAGGAGCTTGCCCGGGCAACGTCTCCCGAGGACCACGGTGTGGTGCCGGTCTTCGACGTCCTCATGCTCGGGGTCGGCCCCGACGGCCACGTCGCCTCTCTGTTCCCTGAGCGACCAGCGCTCTATGACGACCGCTCCGTCGTCGCAGTCCGCGGTGCGCCGAAACCGCCGCCCGTCCGGATCTCACTGACGATGACGTCGCTACGTGCGGCCCGGGAGGTCTGGTTCGTGGTCTCGGGCGAGGACAAGGCTCAAGCGGTGCGGAACGCGTTGTCAGGAGCGGGCATCGTCCAGGTGCCGGCTGCCGGCCCGACCGGCCGTTCACGAACCTTGTGGTTGCTCGACAAAGGCGCCGCGTCGCAGCTGCCGAGCGGGCTCGCGCGCATGGGCTCTCCCTGACTGACCGCCTGGCTCACCCCTTCGGCACGACTCGTCGGTGACACCGCTTCGCCATCGCATCACTCTCCGCCTATTGG
>JACCVA010000022.1 GCA_013698435.1 Nocardioidaceae bacterium
AGCAGGTCGGCCCGCGCTCGGTACCACCAGTAGCCGGGCTGCTCGATCGACGACGATCCCTGCTGGACCGCCGTCATCGCGCCGACACCTCGCGGGTGGCCTGCGAGACCGCGCCGAGGAAGACCGCCGACGCCCGCTCGATGCCGTCAGCGGAGAGGTTGTTGAAGAAGGGCAGGCGCAGCAGGCGACCGCTGATGTCGGTCGTCACCGGGCACTCGGTCTCGCGGACAGCGAACCGGCGACCGGCCTCGGAGCTGTGCAGGGGCACGTAGTGGAACGTCGACTGGACACCCTGCTCACGCATGTAACTCAGAATGCTGTCGCGGGTGCGGTTGTCAGCAAGCAGCACGTAGAACATGTGGTACGCCGACTCGACGCCCGCCGGCAGCACCGGCAGCCGGAGACCGAGCTCTTCGGCGTGCGGCGCAAGCAGGCGCTCGTAGCTCTCGAACACCGACCTTCGCTTCGCCTGGATCACTTCTCGCCGCTCCAGCTGCGCGCACAGGTAGGCAGCCAGCAGGTCGGACAGGCCGAAGGACGAGCCGACGTCCTTCCAGGAGTACTTGTCGACCTGGCCCAGGAAGAATGCCTGTCGGTTGGTGCCTTTGTCGTACAGCACCCGGGCACGGTCGACGTCGGCCGCGTCGTTGAGCACCAGCGCTCCGCCCTCGCCGCAGACGATGTTCTTGGTGTCGTGGAAGCTCTGGGCGGCGAACCTGCCGAGGCTGCCCAGCGGTTCGCCGTGCCAACGCCCGAACAGACCGTGCGCGTTGTCCTCGATCACCGCCACGTCGGGGCGCCCGGCAAGCACCTTGCGGATACCCGCGACATCGCACGCCACCCCGGCGTAGTGGACCGGCACCACCGCCCGGACATGGTTATCGAGCAGTGACTCCAGATGCTCCGGGTCCAATCCGAGCGTGTGCGGCTCGATGTCACAGAACACCAGCCGCGCGCCCTGACGGACGAACGCCAAGGCGGTGGTCGTGAAGGTGTAGGAGGGGACGACGACGGTGTCGCCGGGCTCAAGGTTGAGCAGCATCGCCGACAGCTCGAGGGCGGAGGTGCACGAGGTGGTGAGGAGCACCTCGGCGGCGCCTGTCTCCTCGCGCAGCATGGCCGATGCACGCTTGGCAAAGTCCCCGGACGACTGCGTGTGTCCGCTGCGCAGCGCCGCCTCCAGGTAGGCGAGCTCGTCCCCTTCGATGCCGGCGCGGTTGAACGGGATGTCAGGCCTCTGGTTCATTCCTGCTTCGCTCTCCCACCGGGTTGCGCTACTCACTCGACGCCACCGTCACCCTATGCCCCGCCGTCGGAGGCGACGACGGGGTGGCGGTCCCATGGCAGCTGCCGCCCCAGCAGGTCACGCAGCCGGGTGTCGCTGTCGTCGAAGTACGCCCTGAGCCGGTCGATCAGGTCCGGCTCGAGGCGCGGTGGCGCACCCTCGCTGGAGTTCACCGCCTCACGCGGCGCTGTCTCAGGTCCTGGGCCGACGTCCAACGCCGCATACAGCTGTGCCAGCGCAGACGTCCCTTCGGCGACCTCGCCGAGGAACAGCACGTGCACGCTGGTGGGGAAGCTGGCCAGCCATGGACCCAGATAGTCGGTGTAACGACCTCGTTCGAGGTAGGCGAAGGGCGAGACGGAGGTGACCTCGCGATCCCAGCTGCGTGCACCCTCGAAGTTCTCTTCGAGTGCCTGGTTCAGCGGCCGGTCCTCGAGGCCGTGCGACGTACTGAAGCGCCAGTTCGACACTGCGCGCGCCACCGGGTCGCGCAGCTGGACGACGATGTGAGCGTCGCCGAGCATGCGTCGGGCGCGTCGCGCCGCCTTGTCGTCCTCGAGATAGCTGGTGCTCTTCTCCCCCCAGACGCGTTCAGACCTGGCGTGGGCGAAGTACGTCGCTTGGTACCAGTCGATCCCCCGCGCGGTGAGCTCGTCAGACAAGAACACCTTGGGTTCCGGCCGAGCAGGGCGCGCCATCGTGATCTCCGGATGTGAGTCCAGCAGGTCATGCAGCAACGTGGTGCCGCAACGCTGCGCCCCGACGACCAGCAGATGGTTGGTCAATCCGCGACCCGTTCGACCACGTGGTAGGTCTCGTGGACACTGACCGCGTTCAGAGTGCGCACCACGTACTCCCCGAGCATCGACAGCAGAGCGATCGTGAACCCGTTGAAGATGGCGAGGAGCACCACGGTTGTCGTCCAGCCCTGCACCTGCGTGTGCCCGAACGCCCCCTTGAGCAGATAGACCGCTCCCAGCAAAAAGCTCACGGCCGAGATGGCGAATCCGACCGCGGCCGCCAGCCGCAGCGGGAACGACGAGTAGCTGAACAAGATCGTGAAGACGAGCCGCAGGATCCGCAGCGGGCTGTAGGCGCTTTTGCCGGACGCCCGTTGTGCGTGTCGCACGTCGGCGTTCGACCGGTTGCTCGAGTAGAGCAGTGCCTGTCCGGTGACATACGGGTATGCCGTGCGCGACGCGCAGATGCGGTCCACCACGTCGCGGCGAAGCAGCCGGAAGTTGGTCACGACCAGACCCTTCGGCTGTCCGAAGATGCGGCGGTTCATGGCATTGATGATCTTGGTGCCCAGCCTCCGGTACCCCGCCGCCTGCTTGCGCTCGAACCTGCCGAAGACCACGTCACGACCGGTCATTCCCTCGTCGATCAGCTTCAGCACCTCTTCGGGAGGGTTCTGTCCGTCGTCGTCCATCGTGATGACGAAGTCACCCGATGCCTCGCGAAGACCGGCGAGGTTCGCGTAGTGCTGCCCGTAGTTGCGCAGCAGGTTCAACGCGATGACGTGCTCATGGCGATGCGCCAAGTCAGCGATCACGTCCCAGCTGCGGTCCCGGCTGCCGTCGTTGACGAGGACGACCTCGTATGACAGGCCCTCCCGCTCGAAGACCTCGATGAGCTGCTCGACCGTGGTGCCGACGAG
>JACCVA010000035.1 GCA_013698435.1 Nocardioidaceae bacterium
CGCACGTACCTGTTACTGTCGCGCGCCCTCCCACAGCTTCAGTTGGCGTCGACTGTGATTCTGCTCAGCGCCCTCGCCGCCCTGCTGCCCCTGATCGCGGTGGTCGCAGTGACCGCAGTCGACTCCGAGGCCTCGTCAGGCGCCTTGATCGCAGCGACCGCGGTGGCAACAGCCGCGGCCGAGGGAGCGCTGTGGTGGATCCTTCGTGGAGTGTTCGCCCCGGTCCGAGTTGCCGCCGCACAGCTGTCGGCATACCTCGGTGATCGCGAGCCTCCTGCTCTGGTCGAGGTCGGGACGGACGAGGTCGGACGACTGTTCAAGGACATCTCTTTAGCCTGTACGCGGATGGAGCAGCAGCTGCAAGCGCTCGACTCCGAATCCGGCTTCGACGCACTGACCGGGCTCAAGAACTGGCAGTCGGCAAGCGACGATCTGAACGCCGTCTTCCCCTCGTCGACCGAGAGACGCCGTCCGCTGTCGATCTCGTTGGTCGACCTCGATGGCATGCGGGAGCTCAACGAGCAGGCCGGGCACGCCGTGGGCGACGCCGAGCTGCAGCGGGTTGCCTCGGTCCTTCAGCACACCCTCCGCAGCGGCGACTGGGTAGGCCGATGGGGCGGTGACGAGTTCCTCGTCGCCTGCCAGAGCGACATCGCCACCATGCAGAAGCTGATGCGGCGGGTACGTCAGACCCTGGCCGCCGACGTCACGAACCGGAACAACCTCACCGTGAGCGTCGGGGTCGCCGAGGTCGGCCGCGACGAGAGCATCGAGGACGGCCTGCACCGCGCCGAGGCGGCACTGGAGCGCGCCAAGCAGGACGGCGCCGACCGCGTCCACGCCGACTGACGCACCTCTTCGCCTGATCCCCGTCGGCTGTTGCGAGATGGGTGCGCGCTGTTTGTCTTGGCAATGTCGGGGTACACGCGTCGCGTGCCCGCCCTTGCGATCCCCGCGCGCCGAATCTTCATGGCCACGGACGTGTTTGGCACAGCACCGTTCGATAAGCCGTCACCGCGACTTTCTGCCCACAAACGCCCAGCACGGGCCCTCTTTCGCAGGTCAGGAACTCGACGGCTTTCCGCTTGTAGGAGTGTCACCGGCGTGATTGACTTTGACCTCTCCGAAAGAGGCTGCCCATGGCCAACCTGAGCCGCCTGCCGCTGCCCATTGTCGACCACTGGGAATGGCAGTACGACGGCGTTTGCCGCAGCGTCGACCCCGAGGTGTTCTTCCCACCTGACTCGGAGCGAGGCCCCGTGCGGCAGCGCCGCGAGATGCAGGCCAAGCAGTACTGCCAGCACTGCCCCGTGCTGGCACGGTGCCGCGAGCACGCTCTGATGGTGCAGGAGCCGTACGGCGTCTGGGGTGGTCTCACGCCCCGAGAACGTGATCGCATCCTGAGTGGGCCGGAGCCCGCGCTCGTCGCGGCGGCCGTCGGCTGACCGACCGACCGGCTAGCCCCAGAACACCCGGTGCACAGCGGCCGCCGCGCGCCGGGCTCCTCGACGGTAGTCGTCGGGCAGTCGGCTGGCCTCGGTCACGTCATACCCGCAGAGGAAGGCGACCCCCGCCAGATCCTGCTGCTGCGGCAGGCTGTCAGAAGGGCGTCCTCGTACCAGCATCGTGGCGTTTCGGATCCTGCTGGCCAGCTGCCACGACGCGGCCAGCGCCGCCGCCGCATCGTGGTCGACCAGCTCCGCATCCTCGGCCGCCCACAGCGCCGGCAGCGTCTGCGTCGTGCGCAGCCCGGCGACCTGGTGAGCGTGGCGCAGCTGCAGCAGCTGAACGGTCCACTCCACGTCACCGAGCCCCCCGCGTCCCAGCTTGAGGTGGCTGGCCGGGTCGGCCCCTCGCGGTAGCCGTTCGGAGTCGACCCGCGCCTTGATCCGGCGTACCTCGGCGACGTCCGCGCCCGACAACCCGCCCTTCGGGTAGCGGAGCGGGTCCACCATGTCGAGGAAACGCTGCCCCAGCTCCGCGTCTCCGGCGACGGGTACGGCGCGCAGCAGCGCCTGCGCTTCCCATACCTTCGACCAGCGCTCGTAGTACGCCTCGTACGACGTCAACGTCCGCACCAGAGGACCCTGCCTGCCCTCGGGCCGCAGCCCGGCGTCCAGGTCCAGGGCAGGGTCGGGTCCGGGCAGGGCGAGCAGTCGACGTAGCTCGTTGGCGACGGCGAACGCGGCCTCGGAGGCTTCGCGTTCCTCGGCCCCAGACAGCGGGTCGTGGACGAACAGCACGTCTGCGTCGCTCGAGTACGACATCTCCAGGCCGCCGAGTCGCCCCA
>JACCVA010000047.1 GCA_013698435.1 Nocardioidaceae bacterium
GACCGGACACGTTGTTCGGTGCGACCTTCTTCGTGGTCGCCGCCGACGCGCCGCTGGCGGCCGAGCTGGTCACCGACGAGCAGCGCGGCGCCTTCGAGGACTACCTGCGCGTGGTGCAGCGCTCGACCGAGATCGAGCGGCTGACCGAGGGCCGTGACAAGACCGGTGTGTTCCTGGGCGTACACGCCGTCAACCCGGTGACGGGGCAGCCGATCCCGGTGTACGCCGCCGACTACGTGCTGGCCGACTACGGCACCGGCGCGATCATGGCGGTGCCCGGGCAGGACCAGCGCGACTACGACTTCGCGGTGCAGTTCGACCTGCCGATCGTGCGCACCGTGCAGCCGAGCGAGGGCTTCGACGGCGAGGCGTACACCGGCGAGGGACCGGCGATCAACTCCTCGAACGACGAGATCAGCCTGGACGGGCTGGCTGTCGGCGAGGCCAAGCGACGCACGATCTCGTGGCTGGAGGACGAGGGCACGGGTCGGGGCACGGTCAACTTCCGGCTGCGGGACTGGCTGGTGTCACGTCAGCGGTTCTGGGGAGCGCCGATCCCGATCGTCCACTGCCCGAGCTGTGGCGAGGTGCCGGTGCCGGTCGACCAGCTGCCCGTTGTGCTGCCCGACCTGAAGGGCACCGACCTGTCCCCGAAGGGCGTGTCGCCGCTGGCAGCGGCCGAGGACTGGGTCAACGTCGACTGCCCGACGTGCGGGGGCAAGGCGTTGCGGGACTCCGACACGATGGACACGTTCGTCGACTCGTCGTGGTACTACCTGCGTTACCCGACGCCGAACGACGAGACCCAGCCGTTCGATGTCGAGGCGGTCCGCCGTTGGGGCCCGGTCGACCAGTACGTCGGCGGCGTCGAGCACGCGATCCTGCACTGCCTGTACGCCCGCTTCGTGACCAAGGCGCTGCACGACATGGGTTACCTGGACTTCATCGAGCCGTTCAGCGCGCTGATGAACCAAGGCGAGGTGCGCAACGAGGGCAAGGGCATGAGCAAGTCCCTGGGCAACGGTGTCGACCTGGGCGAGCAGATCGCGACGTACGGCGTCGACGCGGTCCGCTTGACCCTGGTGTTCGCCGGACCGCCGGAAGACGACATCGACTGGGCTGACCTGTCACCCGGTGGGTCGCTGCGCTTCCTGCAACGCGCCTGGCGGCTGAGCGGTGACGTCGCGAGCGACCCCCGCACCGACCCGGCTGGAGGTGACGAGGCGTTGCGCAAGGTGACCCACCGGGTCGTCCAAGACGCGACGCAGCTCCTGGACGACTTCCGGTTCAATGTCGTGGTGGCGCGGGTGATGGAGCTGGTCAACGCGACCCGCAAGGCGATCGACTCCGGTCCCGGTGCCGCCGACCCCGCCGTACGCGAGGCGGTCGAGGCGGTAGCGGTCATCTTGAGCCTGGTGGCGCCGTACACGGCCGAGGAGATGTGGGAGCGGCTGGGGCACCAGCCTTCGGTGGCGAAGGCCGGCTGGCCGGTGGTGGACGATGCGCTGCTGGTCCAGGACAGCGTCACGTGCGTGGTGCAGGTGCAGGGCAAGCTGCGCGCCCGGCTGGAGGTGTCGCCCGACGTCGCTACCGACGAGCTGGAGCAGCTGGCGCGAGCCGACGCTGCGGTGGTGCGGGCGATCGGGGAGGCCACGATCACCAACGTCATCGTGCGCCCCCCCAAGCTGGTCAACTTCGTCACCAGCTGACCCACCTCACCACCGCCTGCCCCTCCCCAGCGTTTGCCATGTTGACAATGCAGATGGCTTGTCGACATGGCAGATCTGCCGGGTGGACAGTGCATCTGCCATGTTGACTCCACTGACCGACCCGGCCAGATTCGGACCGTCCTGCTCGCCGAGCGCGGTCGCCAGCTGACGCCCGACGGCGGGTGGCGGTGGGTAACGAGCCGGTAGGGTCGCGGCCATGGCTCGCTCCGTCGTACTCGTGTCCGACTCCACGTCGGTCGACGCCGAGATGGCCGAGCGGCTCGAGGTCTTGTCCGTCCCGCTGCAGGTGGTGATCGGTGCGACGTCGTACGACGAGGGATCCGCGGCCAGCCCCGAGAGCGTGGCCGAGGCGCTGCACCAGCGTCAGCCGGTCAGCACCAGCAGACCCGCACCCGAGGCGTTCCTACGCGTCTACGATAAGGCAGCCAAGGCCGGCGCCGAGGCGATCGTCTCGATCCACCTCTCCAGCGAGGTGTCCGGCACGTTCGAGTCGGCGGAACTGGCGGCGCGCCAGTGCTCGATCCCCGTGGTCACGGTCGACAGCCGGCAGCTGGGGATGGGCACCGGGTTCGCCGTCGAGGCGGCGGCAGCTGCTCTCGACGAAGGCGCCACGGCTGATGAAGCCGCCGCGGTCGCGCGCAAGCGCGCCGAGATGACCACCGCGCTGTTCTACGTCGACACGTTGGAGTTCCTGCGCCGCGGCGGACGTGTGGGAGCGGCGGCCGCCTTCGTCGGCAGCGCGCTCGCGGTCAAGCCGCTGCTGAAGGTCGACAACGGCCGGATCGTACCGCTGGAAAAGGTGCGTACGTCGAGCAAGGCGCTGCTGCGGCTCGAAGAGCTTGCGGTCGAGGCCGCCGGAGAAGCTGCGGTGGACATCGCGGTCTCGCACCTGGCCAACTCCGAGCGGGCGGATGCCCTCGCTGAGCACCTACGGGAGCGGGTCGCGACCGTGCATGCCCTCGTCGTCAACCAGGTCGGTGCCGTCATCGGTGCCCACGTCGGGCCTGGCATGCTGGCCGTGGTCATCTCGCCGCACTGACCTCGCCGCACGACCAAGCCCGAACTCGCGCGACAGCGCGGCCCTCCACAGCCCACGTGGCGGGCCGGCTTCGTCCACAGGCGTCGAGATGAGCCTGTTGCAGCGGTGGCAGCGGCACCTAGCGTCGAGCCCATGTTCGGGCGCCCACCTTCACTCGACTCCGACGCCGTCGCGGCAGCGCGGCGACGGTTGGCAGCGCTGGCCGCGCAGTTCGAAGCCGAGGAGGCCGAGCCGCCGCAGGTCCCGCCTGTCAACCGCACTGAGACCGAGGCACCGACTGATGCGAGCGGTTCTCCCCTTCCACCGGGTGCCGACAACGGTGACATGGGCAGGCACCGCGACGGCAGTGGTACGTCGGCGTACGCGCGCTGGCGACTCAGTCCCCACCACGTCACGGTCGCGGCGCTGATCGTGATGGTGGCGATGGCGGTCGGCGCCTGGTGGGTGCTCCGGTCGGCTCCCGACCCGCAACCCGTCGAGCTGAAGAGCCAGCGGTCACTGCCTCCCAGCGCGAGCCCGCCCGCAGTCACGGGTGCGCCCTCGATGTCGACGACCGGGGGCGCACCCGCACCGACGCAGCCGGTCGGCAAGCTGGTCGTCGACGTGGCCGGGAAGGTGCGGCGACCCGGCATCGTCGAGCTTCCCGCGGGCGCTCGCGTTGTCGATGCGCTCGACGCCGCCGGCGGCGCCCGCCCGGGCATCGACACCGCCAGCCTCAACCTGGCCCGTCCACTGCTCGACGGTGAGCAGATCGTGGTGGGCCTCACCGTCCCGACGGTGGTGGCGGCGCCGAACGTGCCGACAGCCGGCCCCACGGCGACCACCAGCGCGATCGCACCCGTCAACCTGAACACCGCCACGCAGCCCGAGCTGGAGACGCTGCCCGGGATCGGGCCGGTCACCTCGCAGGCGATCTTGGCCTGGCGTACCGATAACGGTGCGTTCACAAGGGTCGACGAGCTTCTCGAGGTGTCCGGCATCGGCGATGCGATTGTGCAGGCGTAACCTGTAGGCTGTCAAGTATGAAGCCAGTACGCGCCGCCATCCTCGTACGAATCTCCGACGACCGTGCAGGAGACGCCGCCGGCGTCGGCCGCCAGGAGAAGGACGCCCGCGCTCTCGCCGACCGTCTCGGCTGGCAGGTGAGCGAGGTCATCATCGAGAACGACGTGTCCGCCTTCAAGCGCCGCACCGTGACGCTGCCTGACGGCTCGACCGCGCTGCGAGTCCTACGGCCGGGATTCCGGCGCCTGCTCGAGCTGCTGACGCTGGGCCAGGTGGACGGCATGATCGCCTACGACCTCGACCGTGTCGCCCGCGACCCGCGCGACCTCGAGGACCTGATCGACGTGGTGGAGCAGACCCGCGCACCCGTCGAGTCGGTGAGCGGGTCACTGAGACTCGCCAACGACAGCGACATCACCATGGCCCGCGTCATGGT
>JACCVA010000054.1 GCA_013698435.1 Nocardioidaceae bacterium
AACGCCTCGGTCATGCTCGTCCTGGACGCCGAGCGGTTCGGGGTCTCGCAGCTGCACCAGCTACGGGGGCGCGTGGGACGCGGCAGTGTCGCGGGCCTGTGCCTGCTCGTCACCGAGGCCGAGGCCGACTCCCCTTCTCGCCAGCGTCTCGACGGCGTCGCGGCGACGTCCGACGGGTTCGAGCTGGCCAGGCTCGAC
Organism: Nocardioidaceae bacterium; assembly: GCA_013698435.1. Classification (GTDB taxonomy): domain Bacteria; phylum Actinomycetota; class Actinomycetes; order Propionibacteriales; family Nocardioidaceae; genus JACDHG01. The sequence continues at coordinate 199 of JACCVA010000054.1, forward strand.
CTGGAGAGCCGCCGTGAGGGTGACGTCCTCGGTGTCAGCCAGTCGGGTCGGCGGTCGAGCCTCAAGCTGCTCTCCGTCCTGCGGGACGAGGACGTGATCGCCGCCGCTCGAACCGCTGCCGATGACGTCGTCGCTCGCGACCCCGATCTGGACCAGCACCCCGCCCTCGCTGCCGTGGTAGCCACCTTGCTCGCCTCCGAGCAGGCGAGCTACTTGGAGAAGACGTGACCCGCATCATCGGCGGCAACGTCGGCGGGCGCCGGATCCAGGCGCCGCCCGGCGGTTCGACCCGGCCGACCTCCGACCGCGTGCGGGAGGCGTTGTTCTCGGCTCTGGAGTCCCAGCTCGGCACGCTCGCCGGTCGTCGGTTCCTCGATCTGTACGCCGGCTCCGGCGCGGTCGGGCTGGAGGCAAGGTCGCGCGGCGCGGCGACGGTCACCTTGGTCGAGCAGGACCGGGCGGTCGCCGGCCTGATCCGCGGCAACTGCCGCAGCCTGGGGTTGTCCAACGTCACCGTGGTCCAGCAGGCCGTGGAGCGCTGGGCCGGTCGACCTTCGGGCGACGTCGCCTTCGACGCGGTCTTCGCCGACCCGCCGTACCTGGTGGCCGCGGACGTGGTCGCAGCCGTGCTCGTCACGCTTGCGGAGCACGGTCACCTCGCCCCGGCGGCCTTGATGGTGCTCGAGCGATCGCGCCGGGACCCGGCATGGACGTGGCCGCAGGGTTTTCGCGAGCTGCGTGCGCGGCGGTACGGCGAGACTATGCTCTGGTACGGGCTCGCGCCGTGATCCCGCATCATCTTCGGCCTCTTCTCAGGAGCTGACGTTGCGTCGAGCAGTCTGCCCCGGGTCGTTCGACCCACTCACGGTCGGACACCTGGATGTCCTCGCCCGTGCCGCCGGACTCTTCGACGAGGTCGTCGTGGCGGTGCTCGTCAACGAGAGCAAGAGCAGCCTCTTCAACGTCGAGGAGCGCCTGGAGATGCTTCGACGCGGGGTTGCGGACCTGCCCAACGTCTCGGTGGACTCGTTCGAGGGGCTGCTCGTCGACTTCTGCCGGGACCACGACGTGACCGCCATCGTCAAGGGCGTACGAAGCGCGGTCGATCTGGGGTACGAGGTGCAGATGGCGCACATGAACGAACGCCTGGCGGCGGTGCAGACGGTCCTGCTCCCCACCGCTCCCGACCTGTCGTTCGTCGCCTCGAGCTTGGTCAAGGAGGTCGCCCGATTTGGTGGCGACGTGTCCGGTCTCGTACCGTCGTTTGTTCTCGAACCGCTCCGACGCCGGCTCGAGCCGCCTGCCCAGACCGCGTTGAGCCATGAGGATGCGACATGACGAAAGGGTTCCGTGGACGTCCAGCAGTTGGTTGAGCAGCTACGCCGGGAGATCGAGCAGGCTCGAGCGATGCCGATGTCGTCGTCGGCCGTCGTCAACCGCGCCGAGCTGCTCGGCATCGTCGGACAGCTCGAGGCGGCACTGCCGCAGGCGCTGGCCGCCTCCGACCAGGTGTACTCCGACCGCGAATCGGTGCTCGACGACGCACGCAAGGAGGCCGAGCGGATCGTCGTCGAGGCGCAGATCCAGCGAGACCAGCTGGTGTCGGAGACTGACGTCCACCAGCTCGCCAAGCGCGACGCCGACCGGCTGCGCGCCGAGGCCGACCGTGAGGCGTCCGCGCTGCGCAAGGAGACCGACGAATACGTCGACCAACGCCTCGCGTCGTTCGAGATCACCTTGAACAAGACCCTCGAGGCGGTGGCGCGTGGTCGTGAGCGCTTGCACGGGCGGTCGGGGCTCGACCAGCCGGCGAACGACGATGAGCCGTTCCGGTTCCCCGGTCACGACGACGACTAGTTGTGATGCCCAGGCACGCTGGCGGCGTTGCCGAAGCGCGAAAGACGCCCGTTCTGCCTTCGCATCGGCGCCTTGCCATCGCACGCCCTGGACGAAGCTCGCCAGGGCAAGTTTGCCTGCCGCGGTACTAGCCGATTTGAGGCGACCGCCGCACAACGGTTACTCTTAGTGGCTGCCTCTCGCCAGAGAGGCGGGGTCTGTCTTGCCAGACCGACGCAAGCTATCGGAAGTCTTGTGCGATGCGACTCGACCCGCGTTCGCCGCTCGTGATCAACACCCATGAGCTGGGGCGACGACCCGGATCGATGCGCACCCTCGAGCTGACGGTCCCGGCGCCGGCAGACCTCGGCAGCGAACTTATCGGCGTACCTGAAGCGTCGCTCATCGAGCTGGACCTGAGGCTCGAGGCGGTGATGGAGGGGGTGCTCGTGTCGGGAACGGCACGGGCGACGCTCGCCGGGGAGTGCGGACGGTGCCTGGAGCCGCTCGGGGGAGACCTCGACGCGACCCTGCAGGAGCTGTACGTCTACCCCGAGAGCGACGCGGGCGAGGACGAAGCCAGTCGGCTTGACGGGGAGTTCCTCGATCTCGAGCCGGTCGTACGTGATGCGGTCGTGCTGGCGCTGCCGTATCAACCCGTGTGTGCGCCTGACTGTCTCGGACTGTGCCTCGAATGCGGTGCCCGGCTCGCGGACGACCCTGACCACAAGCACGAGGAGAGCATCGACCCACGGTGGGCCGCGCTCACCTCCCTGACCGTGAACGACGCCGACGCCGCAAGCATCGTGGCCGGCCGAGACGAGGAGTAACCGTGGCTGTTCCGAAGCGGAAGATGTCGCGCAGCAACACGCGTCACCGCCGTTCCCAGTGGAAGGCCACCGCCCCGTCGCTCGTGGTCTGCGCCAACCCGGCCTGTGGGTCCAAGCATCTGCCGCACCGGGCATGCCCCGAGTGTGGTCAGTACGGCCCCCGCGCCGACCGCCGCCAGGTTCTCTGACTGGCGCCGTGGATCGGTCTGCCGTGACTGGGTCACGTGCAGAGCTGTGCGCTGAGCTGGGTGTCGAGGACCTCGACCCCGGCCTGCTGCACCTTGCGTTGACCCATCGTTCCTACGCGTACGAGAACGGCGGGCTGCCGACCAACGAGCGGCTGGAGTTCCTCGGGGACTCCGTCCTCGGGGTCGTCGTCACCGAGCACCTGTACCGCACCTACCCCGAGCTGTCCGAGGGAAGGCTGGCGAAGCTGCGCGCCGCCGTCGTCAACGCGCGGGCGCTCGCGATGGTGGCCCGCACGCTCGGACTGGGCGACCACCTGCTGCTCGGCCGCGGCGAGGAGTCGACGGGGGGCCGCGACAAGTCCTCCATCCTTTCCGACGGCGTTGAGGCGCTGATCGGCGCGATCTACCTCGACCGGGGCTTCGACATCGCCGCCGAGACCGTGCACCGGCTCTTCGACCCGCTGATGAGCGCCGCCGCCGACCTCGGCGCCGGCCTCGACTGGAAGACGAGCCTCCAGGAGCTCTCCGCGGGCCTCGGCCTCGGCGTCCCGGAGTATCTCATCGACGACTCCGGGCCCGACCACGAGAAGACGTTCGTCGCCCGCGTGCGGGTGGGTGAGGGCGTCTACGGCCGCGGCACCGGGCGCTCCAAGAAGGAAGCGGAGCAGCAGGTCGCCGAGACCGCCTGGCGCACGATCCGGTCAGAGCACCCAAACGTCGAAGCACCCGCTGTGACCACCGTCGCCAACATCCCGGTCGACTGACTGGTCACCCTGTGCCTGAACTGCCCGAGGTCGAGGTCGTCCGCCGCGGCCTCGAGACGTTCGTCGTCGGCCACAGCATCGAGCGGGTGCGGGTGCTGCATCCCCGCTCGGTGCGTCGCCACGTGCCAGGCGTTGCGGACTTCGAGAGCCAGCTTGCCGACCGGCGCGTTTGTGCCGCCCGCCGTCGAGGCAAGTATCTGTGGCTCGCACTCGACTCCGGTGACGCCGTGCTGGGGCACCTGGGAATGAGCGGGCAGCTGCTCGTGCAGCCGCGCGGGGGCGAGCTCGAGCGGCATCTGCGGGTGACGTTCGAGCTGTCTGAGGGACGCGACCTCAGGTTCGTGGACCAGCGGATGTTCGGCGGCCTGCTGCTCGCCCGCGACGGGGCCGAGCTGCCGCACGAGATCACGCACATCGCCAGGGACCCGATCGACCCCGAGTTCGACGACGCGGCGTTCGCGGCGGCCCTGCGGCGGCGGCGTACCGGCATCAAGCGGGCGCTGCTGGACCAGACGCTCATCTCGGGCGTCGGCAACATCTACGCCGACGAGGCGCTGTGGGCGGCCCGCTTGCACTACGCCCGGCCGACCGAGACGTTGCGGCGTCTCGAGGTCGCGCGTCTGCTGGCCGAGGTGCGCGCGGTCTTGGGTCGCGCGCTGGCCGAGGGTGGCACGTCGTTCGACGCCCTCTACGTCAACGTCAACGGCGAGTCGGGGTACTTCGACCGCTCGCTGGCCGCCTACGGGCAGGAGGGACAGCCCTGTCCTCGGTGCGGTACGCCGATCCGACGTGACGCCTTCATGAACCGTTCGTCGTACACCTGCCCGCGCTGCCAGCCGCGGCCACGCCGAGCCCGTTGGTGAGTGGCGCCGTCAGCGGAAGCGTTCCGCGGCCACTGCGGCGGGCACCTGCCCGGTGGCGTCGACCGGCGTCCATGGCTCGGTTCGCACCCACTCGGACCCGCACCCGCCGCAGCTGAAGACGGCCAGCTCGCCGGCGCGCTCGTCGTACCACTGCTCGTCCGTCTGCCGCCACAGGCAGATCGACTGGCACGGCCAGCTCGCGCACGGTCGCGCCGTCGTGGGAGGCTCTGCGGCGCTGTCGGGAGGCATCGCACCAGTCTGGTCCACGACCACCGAGCCCCCGCGGTCAACCCGCGGTCAACCCGCGGTTGACCCCAGCCACGACCGGTGCCACCCTGGAAGCAGCAGCAGCGAATCTCATCGCCGGCCCTCGGCCGCCCGCTGAGCGCCGGCACCACACCTCGAGTGCAGCGCTGCAGACCTACCTTCGTTCCTGGAGGACACATCCATGGCCAAGGCTCTTGTCGGATACGTCGGAGCAGACCCCAGACTCGTCGACGACAACCAGCGGCTACGCCGCAGGGTCGCTGATCTCGAAGCCATCGTCTTGCGACTGCAGGCAGAAAACGACGCGCTGCAGGCCCAGGTCCACGACGGCGACCTGCTGACCGTCCCCGAGCACCTGCGTCAGCACGCGTCCGTCCGCGCCTGACGCCGTTTCGCCCGCGTCGCCCCCGGCGTACCGGCGTACCGGCGCGCTCGTCCACCGCTGACTACGGTGGAACGCCCGTGACCCTCGCGTTTGCCATGTGAACAATGCAAATGGTTTGTTCACATGGCAGATCTGCCGGGTAGACAGACCATCTGCATTGTTCACATGGCAAACGCCCGGGGGACGACCGGTTGCGCGGGATGCGGCGTGGTGAGGGGAACGGGTCGGTGGTGACCGGTAAGGTTCGGGCTGGTCTCACTCTCACGAACGTGTGTGCCTCACGGCCACCCACGGCGCCTCGCGTCTGAAGGAGCACCTTGTCCCTCGTAGGAGCACCGTGCACCTCAAGACTTTGACGCTGCGCGGATTCAAGTCGTTCGCCTCGAGCACTACCCTGCAGCTCGAACCGGGCATCACCTGCGTCGTCGGCCCCAACGGCTCCGGCAAGTCCAACGTCGTCGACGCCCTCGCCTGGGTGATGGGGGAGCAGGGGGCGAAGTCGCTGCGCGGCGGCAAGATGGAGGACGTCATCTTCGCCGGTACGTCGGGCCGCCCCCCGCTGGGCCGCGCCGAGGTGCTGCTGACGGTCGACAACACCGACGGCGCGCTGCCGATCGACTACAGCGAGGTCACGATCTCGCGCACCATGTTCCGCAACGGCGGCTCCGAGTACGCCATCAACGGCCAGACCTGCCGGCTCCTCGATCTGCAAGAGCTGCTCAGCGACTCCGGCATCGGTCGCGAGATGCACGTGATCGTCGGGCAAGGACAGCTCGACGCGATCCTGCATGCGTCGCCCGAAGGCCGCCGCGGGTTCATCGAGGAGGCTGCCGGTGTCCTCAAGCACCGCAAGCGCAAAGAAAAAGCGATGCGTAAGCTCGACGCGACCGACGGCAACCTCACCCGACTCAGCGACCTGCTGACCGAGATCCGGCGCCAGCTCAAGCCGCTCGGACGCCAGGCGGAGGTTGCCCAGCGTGCGTCGCTGGTGCAGATGCAGGCCCGCGACGCCCGGGCCCGGCTGCTCGCCGACGACGTCGTACGAGTCCGGGGGTCGCTGGAGCGGGAGCTCGCCGACGAGGTGGCACTCAAGCAGCGCCGCGAGGCGGCAGAGAGAGGTCTTGCCGGGGCCCGCCAGGTCGAGGCCGAGCTCGAGGAGCGGCTGCGCGCCGATGCGCCGCGGCTGGCCGAAGCGCAGGAGACGTGGTTCGCCTTGTCCGGACTGCGCGAGCGCATCCGCGGGACCGCGAGCCTGGCCGCCGAACGCGTGCGCAACGCCGCCGACGAGCCGCTCGAGGAGCGTCGTGGTCAGGAGCCCGACGAGCTCGAGGCGCAGGCAGTGCGGGCGCGAGCCGACGAGACAGCGATCGCTGTCGAGGTCGAACAGCTTCGCGAGGACCTTGCCCGGGCTGTCGACGTACGCCGCGAGGCCGAGGTGGCACACCAGGCGGAGGAGCGTCGGGTCGCCGCGCTCGTCCGCGCCGCTGCCGACCGGCGCGAAGGGCTCGCGCGGCTCCTCGGGCAGGTCAACGCGGTGAAGAGCCGGGCCGGAGCCGCAGGCGAGGAGATCGGGCGGCTGTCGGAGTCACTAGCGCAGGCCGTCGCTCGGGCCGATCGAGCTCGGCGCGACTTCACCTCCCTCGAGACCCGCATCGCCGGACTGGACGCCGGTGAGCGCGGACTCGACTCCGAGCACGAGGGTGCCGCGTCGCTGCTCGACGACATCGACGGCCGGCTCGCCAAGCTTCGGGAGGAGGCGCAGGAGGCCGAGCGGGACCGCGCCGCCCTTGCCGCCCGCAAGGAGGCGCTCGAGATCGGCCTGGCCCGCAAGGACGGAGCCGGGGCGCTGCTCGCCGTCAGCGACGAGATGTCGGGACTGCTGGGCTCGGTCGCCGCGCTGCTGTCCGTGCGGCCGGGGTACGAGGCTGCGGTGGCGGCCGCGCTCGGAAGCGCCGCCGACGCAGTCGCGGTCAACGGGCAAGGCGTTGCTCTGGCGGCGATCCAGCACCTCAAGTCCGCCGACCTCGGTCGTGCTGGGATGGTGCTGTCCGATGCCCCGATCGAGGTCGTCGACTGGCCGGTCCTTGCCGGCGCGGGGGAGTACGCGGTCGATGTCGTCGATGCTCCCGTTGAGCTGCAACCCGCGCTGCGGCGGCTGCTCTTCAAGACCGCTGTCGTCGACGACCTGGAGCAGGCCGAGGCACTCGTGCAGCAGCTGCCTGACGTGGTGGCCGTGACCCGAGACGGAGACCTGGTAGGGACGCACTTCGTGGCCGGCGGCTCCGCCTCCCAGCCCAGCCTGATCGAGGTCCAGGCAGCCGTCGATGACGCCACCCAGGCTCTGGCCGACGCTGCTGCGGCGTGCGAGCGACTGCGCTTCGAGCTCAGCGCGCTCGAGAACGAGCGAAGCGAGGTGCAGAGCCGTGTCGATGTCACGCTGGCCAAGCTGCACGAGTCCGATGCGGCGATGGCAGCGGTGGCAGAGGAGCTTGGCCAGTTCGGCTCGATCGCTCGCAACGCCAAGGGTGAGGCCGACCGCATCCGGGAGGCGATCGCCGCCGCCGAACAGGCACGTGACCGAGATGCGGCCGGCCTCGCTGAGCTCGATGCCCGGCTGTCAGCTGCCCGGGAGTCTCCCGACAGCGAACCCGACACGGCTGAGCTGGAGCTGCTCGCCGAGGTGGCGAGCACCGCCCGCGCAGCCGAGACCGAGTCCCGGCTTGCGTTGCGCACGGCCGAGGAGCGCGGACGCGCCCAGCATGGCCGCGCCGACTCACTGCTTCGTGCCGCGCAACACGAGCGCACGACCCGGCAGCAGGCCATCCTCCGCCGCGGACGCCGCATCCAGCAGGCCCGGGTCGCCGACGCCGTCGGCAAGGGCGCTCGCGTCGTACTCGCGTCCCTGGAGCGGTCGCTGGCGGCGGCGTCACGACGGCGCACGGAGGTCACCGAGTCGAGGGCGGAGGGCGAGCATCGGCTGGTGGCCGCCCGGGCCGGGCTGCGGGAGCTCGAGGTGGAGCTTGCTGCACTGACCGACACCGTCCACCGCGACGAGATGCTGCGCACGGAGCACCGAATGCGGATGGAGCAGCTGGAGCAGCGGTCCCTCGACGAGCTGGGACTCGACCTCGACGCGCTCGTCACCGACTACGGGCCCGACCAGCTGGTGCCGGTGCTGCGCATCCCCGACGATGACCAGAGGCAGGCGCAGGGCCAGGTCGACGACGACGCGGCGGCTCAAGGGTCGGATTCCGCGCCGGTCCCGTTCGACCGCGATGAGCAGCAGAAGAAGTTTCGCTCTGCTGAGCGGGCGCTGGCGCAGCTCGGCCGGATCAACCCGCTCGCGCTCGAGGAGTTCTCGGCGATGGAGGAGCGGCACAGGTACCTCACCGAGCAGCTCGAGGACCTCAAGAAGACCCGACGCGACCTGCTCGACATCGTGCGGGAGGTCGACGAGC
>JACCVA010000107.1 GCA_013698435.1 Nocardioidaceae bacterium
GGGCGTCCGCAGCAATCCCGTGCCCCCCGAGGACCCCAGCCAGCTGCGCCCAATGGTCTGCCTCCATGTCCTGGTGCGAGCGCCCACCGAATGGCTCGTCGGGTCCGACCACCGCGCGCGTGGTGTCCATGATCCGCGCGCGTCTCGGTCGCGGTGCTGGGGCACGTTGACCGGTCCCACCCGACGCGGTCAGGCGGCGCCTATCCGAGTCGCGGCAACGATCACTATGGATCCTCGCGGGGGGGCACTGTTGCATTGAGCCATCGGGTGAGGCTGGCACAACAGATCTTCCTGTCGGCTCCTCGCGACACGTCCCAGACGGCGCCATCAGGGCCCGCCCAAGTCGTCACAAGAAGACGCCCTGCGGAGGTTGAGCGCCGCCGAACCGCAAGATTTACGGCGGGACCTTCACGGGATCGCTCAATGCAACAGTGCCCGACCGAGTACTCCAACCTGGTCCGCGAGCTGCCCGCGCTTGTCGAGTTCGCAGCGCCGCGCGACCCGTTCGAGGTTTTCGACGCCGCCCTGCACGCGCAGAGCTCCCGGCGCAAGGGTGCGACTCGGCTCTACCCAGGCGTTCGTGAATCTCTGTGGGCCCTGAAGCAGGACGGTGTCCGGGTCGTCGGCTACACCGAGTCCGGCGCCTACTGGACCGAGTGGCGGATCCGGCACACCGGTCTCGACGGTGTCGTCGACGTGCTCTACTCCTCCCCGGACCACGACCTCGCCGCAGGCGTCGACCCTGCCGAGCTCCGCACCGGTCACTATGGCCAAAGTAGCTACGGCCTGCGCGCCACTGAGCACCGCCACGTCCCGTCCGGAGTGCTCAAGCCCAGCCCAGAGATCCTGTCCGCCATCCTTCACGAAGAGAAATGCACCCGGGGTGAGGCCGCCTACCTCGGAGACAGCCTCATGAAGGACATCGCCATGGCGCAATCCGCCGGAGTGCTGGACATCCACGCCCAGTACGGCCTCGTCCAGCATCAGGAGGAGTACGAACTCCTCCGACGTGTCACCCACTGGCCGGATCAGGACGTTGCCCGGGAGGAGACACTCGCCCGACCCGAGAGCGACATCATCCCGACACTGGTGTGTCACGAGCAGTTCGGCGAGGTCCTGCCCGTTTTCGGACTATCCCTGATTGGCGCCCGATGACTGCCGCCGCCCCAGCCGAGAACCCGGAACCGACAATCGCGAAGATCACCGGCGAACAACCATCCAATGCCATGACGCCGACCGGACTTACCCGGGATCAGCAGGTCGGACATTACATCGACATGTGGAAGCAGAGCGTCGAGGTGCAGATGCACTTCAATGACATCGAGTGGCGGATCCGCGGCCTCGCCCTGACCGTGGCCACCTTCGCGCTCGGCGCCGCTGGGGTCGCCGCCAAGGACGGCACTCGCGTCGCGGGGGTATCGCTAGGCTCACTGGTCATCGTGATCGGGCTGCTGCTCTGGTACGCCTTCTACTTCGTCGACCGGGTCTGGTATCACCCCCTACTAAAGGCTTCCGTAGCCCACGGCACCGTGATCGAAGACGAGATCAAGAAGTCGCTGCCACAGGCCGGGATGACCGCCACCATCACCGCACGCAGCGAGTACCAGACCGGCGGCCTGGTTCGGCGACTCAGCCGAAATCCGGTCATGCATTCCGACGACAAGCTCGTCTGGTTCTACAAGGTCGGAGCGGTCGCGCTCGCACTGGCCGCCATCGCCCTCCAGGTCGGGGCACTCATCGGTGTCCCATCCACCAAGGAACCCAGTTCACCCACGCCGGGTCAGCCGTCCTCCTCGACATCGTCGCGCGCGTGAGATCCATCGGCATGCGGGAGGACGTTCGTGGCTCGCGGTTCGGCTTGCGGGACGAGCGCCCGCAGGGCATGGTCGGGCTACGCGCCCGCAGAGGGGTGACACGGTCGGCGCGTGCCGAGTTGTCGACGTTCCGCCTAGCCTCCAGGGCATGACCCGAGAGCCTTGGCAAGCCAAGCCCCCGTCGCCCGGGCTATCTGTGGCGGCCATCGGCGCCGACCAAAGACGGGCCGCTGCTGCTCGTGGTGGCCATAGTCATCGCACCCTGCGTATCAAGACTGGTCGTATCCGTCGGGCTGAGTGATGCAGAGACCGCCAGAGCGACGATCACCCTGAGGAGAGGCGGAGAGTCCAAGGACGGCTATGTTCTGTGTCGTGGCGGTGGCTGACGACTCGCGTGAGGCGACGAGCTCTCTGAACAGTCCTGGGGATGCGAGCCAAGCGTGGGCAGACCTTGCGCCGGACTACGAGCGTGCGCGGAGCAGGGAGGACTCGTTAGATCGGCTTGTCGAGTGGCCTGCGCAGAGGGACCTTCTGGGCGACGTCACCGGTCGATCGGTGCTCGATCTCGGTTGCGGCAACGGAGGCAAGCTCGCTGACCTGGTTCGCGAGGGGGCGACCGCCGCCGTCGGTGTCGATGTCAGCGGCAACTTCCTCGGCGCGCCGCCGCCTGGCTTGGAGCTCATTCAAGGCGATCTGAATGAGCTGGATTCGGTGGCTGGGCTTGCCGGGCGCACGTTCGACCGCATCTTGTTCCTGCAGTCTTTCGGCTACGCGAAGCATCCGGTCCGAACCCTGCAAGCGGCGCGGACGATGTTGGCCGACGACGGGTTCATCCTGCTGACCAGGACCCACCCGATCCGATATGCCGTCGAACGGGCCGAGCAGAACGGCACTGCGTTGGGCGAGGAGTACTACTCCAAGGACTCGTACACCTACCGAACGGGCTGGAACGAGCAGATCGCGCTGACGAAACGCACCTACACCATCTCCGATCTGGTCAACGAGTTCAGCGCGGCAGGGCTCTGGATCGAGACCGCGATCGAGCCGCAATTGTCCGAGGACGCTCGACGTCGCTACCCGCACAAGCAGGAGTGGATGAACAAGTACCTCGGCATCCTGATCTTCAAGCTCAGGCCCCTACCCGCCGACTAGCCGGGTCCTGAGCGTCTGCATCAGAGCGTGTCGCCAGTGGCGTGGCGGTAGTAGTCGAGGACGCCTTTGGCGTCAGGTTCGCTGCGGATCAAGACGTATCCGTTGGCCTGCACGGTGCGAACCGATGCGATGTTCGCCGGCCGGATCGTGGCCCAGATCTGCGCATGGCCAGCCGCATGGCAAGCATGAGTGACGAGGCCAGCGGCCTCGGACGCGAAACCATGCCCTCGCCGGGACAAGGCGATCTCGTAGCCGATTTCGGGCTCCTCGCCGCAGCGTCCGAGGAGGGCGCCGCAAGTGCCCACGAAGTTCTCGTCGCGATCCCAGAGTCCGTACCAGGCGAGGCCGTTCTCTTCGTGGAGTCGCTTTCGTCGCTCCAGCCACACCAGGGTCAGCGCCGATTCGCTGACCGGTCCGTCGCCGATCGTGTGTCCGCTGCTCGAGAAGAGGGCATGCACGACATCGATGTCGGCGGGTCCGAGAACGCGCAGACTCAGTCGCTTGGTCTGCAGCGCCTCGGGCATTGCCATGAGACGGGATGCTAGACGGGCAGGCCTCAGACATCGGAAGTCAGCAGGCCCGGTGGGTCCACGCAGCGTCCGGCTGATGTTCCCTTTGCGGACGTCGCCGGCGAGATGCACGGTTGGCGTCGCACGTCCTGAGCGATGCTGCCCCAGCGCGAGCAGGCAAGGGCACCGGCCTGCCAACCAGTACCGCGGCTACCGCAAGCGCGTCGATGGGCAGCAACTCGGGTCTGCTGGGCCTTGAGTCTCACGGCGCCGAAGAGCGATCCGAAGAATGGTCTACGTCGCCGGTGCCCAATCGGCATGCCGCATGAACCGATGCGGCGGCCAGCGAATACCGCACTGCGAGCCCTTCAGATAGCAGCACCCCTGCGTCGCCGCTTCTATGTGAGAGAGTTGTCTCGATAGGGTTCTCTCAAGAGGATGGGCAATGAACAGACTCGGTGACGTGGAGCTGGACGTACGAGGTATGCGCGCGTTGGCGCACCCGGTCCGGCTGGCGATGTTGAAGGCATTGCGGGACGGCGGGCCGTCGACCGCGACGAGGCTCGCTCCCCAGGTGGATACGAGCCCCTCAGTGGCCAGCTGGCACCTGCGCCACCTGGCCGAGCACGGCCTGGTGGAGGACGATCCCGATCACGCCTCGGGCAGGAGCAGGTGGTGGCGTGCGGCTGGGCGGGGCTTCCGGTTCGAGGTCGATCCCAGCGATCCCGCAGCTGCTGCCGAGCTGAGCGATGCGCTCGAGATGGCGGAGGGCGATCCGGTCGCAGACTGGGCCGCCCTCGCTCGCCCCGCCTTGGAGCCGGAGTGGCTTGCGGTTGCTTCGCGGCGCAACACCGGTCTTGTGGTCACGCGCGAGGAACTGCGCGAGCTTGATGATCAGATCGAGCAGCTCATCGCCCCCTTGGCGAACCGCGACCCGGACCACGCACCCGCTGACGCGCGCCGCGTACGCCTCCTGCTCCATCTGCTCCCCTCGGCGAACGTGCATCCCGCGTGATCCAGGAGTCGGTTGACGGCGGCTCCATCCGAGGCAACGAGGACTTTCTGCGCTACTGGATCGGGCACGCGGTCTCGGCGTTCGGCGACCAGATCTCCGCGCTCGCGCTGCCCCTGATCGCCGCCACCACCCTTCAGGCGAGCGCGACCGAGGTCGCCTTGCTCACCGCCGCGATCTGGACCCCGAACCTGGTGTCACTGTTCGTCGGCACCTGGGCCGATCGACACCCCCGTCCACGCGCACTGCTCGTAGCCGCCAACCTCGCTCAAGCACTCGCAGTCGCCGCTGTCCCCTGCGCCTGGCTCATCGACGCCCTCTCGATGCCACTGCTCTACGCGGCCGGGCTCGCACTGGGCGCCGGCGGCGTCGTTTACGACACCGCCTACCCACGGTTCTTCGCTCGCCTGGTGCCCCGCCGGGACTACGTCGCCGCCAACTCGATGCTGTCGACCACCAACTCGGTCGCAGGCATTGCCGGACCCGCCGCCGGTGGCGCCCTCGTGCAAATAGTCACCGCGCCGGTCGCGATGATCATCGACGCAGCCAGCTTCCTCATCTCCGCCATCGTGATTCGCAGCGTCCACGACACCCGCACAGTCTCGGGAGGCCTTGCCGAAGAGGGCGAGCAACCCGGCCGCTACCGGCACCGACTCGTCACGGGTGTCCGCTACCTGATCGCGCACCCCCACCTGCGAGCCAGCCTCAGCGTCTCCACCGTCATGAACTTTGCTACGTTCGTCGTCCAAGGGCTCCTAGTGTTCTACGCGGCCCGAGAGCTGCAGCTCAGTGCCGGCCAGATCGGTCTGGCCTTCACCCTCGGCGCCTTCGGCGGGCTCCTCGGAGCCATGATCGCTCCATACGTCTCGCGCAGACTAGGCATCGGACCCACGATCGCACTCGGCGCCACCCTCTACTGCCTGCCGTTTAGCGGCCTCGCATTCGCGAGCACAGGCACCCGCGGCGTCATCCTCATCGCGGCCGTCGAGGCCGTCTCAGCCCTGGGCGTGATGCTCTTCGACATCAACAACAACGCGATGCGCACGGCCGTCACCCGAGACGAAATGCGCTCACGCGTCGCAGGCGCCTACTCCACCGTCAACTACGGCATCCGGCCACTCGGCGCCGTCTGTGGAGGCGTTCTGGCGGACCAGATCGGGCTACGACCCACCCTCTTCCTCGCAGGACTGGGCGGACTACTGGCTGCCAGCATCGTCGGCCTCTCACCCATCATGCGGCTCCGAGGCATCAACGACATCGACCACATTGACTGATCCATCGCTTTGACGCGCCGCAGGTTCAATGCCGCTCCCGTTTGAGTCCAGATGGTTTGCCGCACTCCTGGTCTCGCCCGCCGTGTGCCGGAAGAGCAAACCCCTATCGGCGACGGCAATCCTCGCTGGAGGGCTGGCCATGTGAGGAACGTCGTCCCCGGATGACGTTCGGCTAGCGGAATGTATGAAAATGCCGGCGATGTGCGGGAGCAGTAGCGTTCACCCGTGACCACTCACGATGACCGCGACCATTCGGCCGTGGTCCTACGCCCGATCGAGGTCGCAGACGCTGATCGCGTACACGAATGGGCCTCCCAGGAGCGAGCCTGTGGGTTTCAACCCTGGGGGCCGAATACTCGTGAGGAGACCGGCGCCTTCGTGGCCGAGGCAGCACGCACGTGGGAGCGTCCGGAAGGGCCTCGTCTGGTGTGGGCGGCGGCGTCGTCCGCCCTCGGCGTCATCGGCACGGGAGAGCTCAAGCGGAACACCCCTTCCTGTGCAGAGATCGCGTACGCCGTTCACGTCGACTACTGGGGACGTGGACTCGGAACCGAGATCGCTCGTCTGCTCCTGAGCATCGCGTTCGCGGACCCAGCGGTGGAGCGAGTTCAGGGGACCTGCGACCCGCGCAACCTCGCGTCCGCGGCCGTTCTGCGGCGCGCTGGGCTGATGTTCGAAGGAACGCTGCGGCACACCGTGCATCTGCGCGATGGGTGGAGGGACTCCGCGATGCACTCGATCCTCCGAGGCGGGTGGACTCATCAAGCGAACCAATGAACATCCGGACCTGAGACAATCGGGTAGTTGAGCGTCTGAGGAGGGTGCGTGACGGCCGAGAGCAGCGAACCGGAGGAAGTCGGGCCGGAGAAGCCCGACGAGTCGGTCGTACTCAACCTCGATGACCTCGCAGCTGAGCTTGAGGACGTCGAGGTCGATGAGGCCAAGGCCGCTGAAGCGGGTCGCAAGTTGGCCGAGACGCTGCACCGTGTCACATCGCCGCCCTGGCTGGAGTCGACCCAGCGCCTGAACAAGTTGCCCGAGGGCGCAGTCCGCCCGCAGATGCTGGAGTCGACGCAGCGGATTCGCGACATCGTTGCTGGTCCGCAGTCGCCGGCTATGTCGGTGGTGAAGAGCATCACGGAGTCGATGGCGCTGCGCGAAGACCTCATCAAGCCGCGGTTCATGCTTTCTGACGCGATCGCGAAGTCCACGGCCGAACGTGCCGCGTTCTCGGTGGCTTCGGGATTGAAGATCTCAGACTCGGTGGGTTCTGTTGCGTTGTCTGATCGGAAGGCAGCGTTGAGCCCTGCTGACGCTGGTCAGATGGCGAGCGCGAGTTCTTCGAAGGCCGTCAGCAGCCGTTGGTGGGCTGGCTCGTCGGTGGCGATGTCGTAGTGGCCGCGGCGCAGGTTCTGGACGAAGGCATGACCCGCGGCGAGGATCCGAGCTGAGCGAAACGTCTTGAGGCCACGCATCGGTCGAAGCCGAGCTTTGAGACGACCATGGTCGGCTTCGACTCGGTTGTTTGCATACTGCTTGGTGTCGTGCAGGGCGCCGGGGACAAGCTCGTCTAGGACGCGCGGGTAAGCCGGCGCCCGATCCGTGATCACCTCCACCGGCATGGACCCAGTCGCGAGTGCCCGGGTGAAGAACGTCCGGGCGGCAGGCAGATCACGACTAGTGGACAGCCAGACGTCGATGACCTGGCCGTACTGGTCGACCGCCCGGTACAGGTACGTCCACCGGCCGTTGACCTTGACGTAGGTCTCGTCAACGAACCATCGATCACCCGAGGCATGACGGCACGTCCGTGCCGCTTCGACGAACTCGGGTGTGAAGCGTTGGACCCACCGGTAGATGGTGACGTGATCGACCGTGACGCCACGCTCGGCCAGGAGCTCCTCGACGTCGCGGTAGGACAGTCCGTATCGCAGGTACCACCGCACCGCCACCGAGATCACCTCTCGAGGGAACCGGAAACCAGCGAACGCGGAGGCCGAAGACGAGGTCATCGGATCAGTGTCGCGCCCGACCTGATCGATCTACGCAACAGTGCCGATCGCGGCTATGTCCGGACGTTTCTCAAGGTGACCTAGCCTCATCCCATGAGTGCTGAGCAGCAGTCCGCATCGGAGCGCTGGGTCTACGTCGTCACGGACATCGAGGTCGATGGCCCCCACCCAGGTCCGAACTCGGTGCGGTCGTTCGCATCGGTTGCGGTCACAGCAGACGGCGTGGAACACGGGCGGTTCGAGGCAGTCCTCGACCCCCTGCCCGGCGCGGCGCCGAATCCCGACACGCACGCGTGGTTTCAGACCCAGCCAGAAGCTTGGGCGGCTTGCACGGCTGGCCCCCGTCCTGTCATCGAGGTGATGAACGAGTTCGTCCAGTGGCTTCACGCCCTGCCCGGACCGCGCATGTTTGCGGCCTGTCCGCTGGGATTCGACGGAACGTGGATCGACTACTACCTCCGTCGTTTCACCGGCTACGGACTGGCGCAAGGGCCGTACGAGTCCGACCGGGTGTTCCACCGGGCAGGGTTGTGTCTAGCGTCCTTCGCGTCAGCTGTGACCGGCACGTCGCCCGGCGACTTCCACCCTGCCCAGTTGAGTCCCTCACTCTTGGGCGACGTGCCGCACACCCACCGTGCCATCGATGATGCACTTGGGTATGCGAACTTGCTGGTCAACCTATTGGGGGAGAAGTCAGCCCGATAGAAACCTCGCCTGTCCGAGGGGGCGCTCATCGGCATGACAGTGCCCATGACAGCGGCAGTACCGCAAGACACGCCTATGCCCGGTCGAAGCGCGGCAGTGATGGCCAGCGGTGGCTCGCCCAGTGGAACCAGTTCTCAAAACCGGTCGGCGCGTCCGGGATCGGAGCAGATGAGAGTTCCGCCGGAGACGGGGGCTTGCACAGAGCGAGGAACCGATCGTGGTCGGCATCGCTCATCGCGAATGTCGTTTCTGGAGCGATCTCCCATCGAGAGGTCGCTCGTGCGCGGCGCTCCTCTTCGTCGATGCTGACGTACCGAAGGTCGAAGCGCGCCCCGG
Source organism: Nocardioidaceae bacterium (assembly GCA_013698435.1). Taxonomy (GTDB): domain Bacteria; phylum Actinomycetota; class Actinomycetes; order Propionibacteriales; family Nocardioidaceae; genus JACDHG01. The sequence goes on from JACCVA010000107.1 coordinate 8,815, forward strand.
TGGATTCAGTGATGACCCGGATCGCGTAACGCTCATCGGGGGCCCAGCATCCGAAGTCGAGTACCACCGAGGAGCCGCTCTGCAGGACCTCATGGGCAACCCAGAGCATGCGTCCTTCGAGGATGTCCCTGCGACCGTCCGCGTCGCTGTCGTTGAAGAGTGGGCCATCCACTCGTCCGGCGTGAGCCGGAGGATCCCCACCTCGTCGGCGATTCGACGCGCCAGCGTGGTCTTGCCTGCACCCGGCAGCCCTACGGTCAGATACAACACCACCGACTCAGTCACCACGCGATGCTCACAGCCAGATCACCGGCCCGGCAAGCGACTATTCCTACACACACATCGGCGGGGCAGCGCACTGTCCGCGGCATAGGAAGACGTTCTGTGAGCAGGGTCTGGACGTGGGAACGTCCCCCTGCTGCGCTTGTCGGGCTTGGTATCCCATCGCAGACAGGAGGACGTTCATGAGCAACGGTAATGGCGTGTCACGAGGTGACCGCAACAGGAACGCACGGCTCACGAAGTTGCGGGCAGCGGTCCCGATGAGGAACGCGATTGTCGGGATTGATCTGGCCGAACGCAAGCAGATGGTGGTCGTGACTGATCACGACTCCAAGGTGCTGGCCCGCCGCACGTTGCGGTGCAAGGCTTGGGATCTCGGTGCCGCGCTGGACTGGGCTGCCGAGCGCAGCACCCGGGCCGGCTACGCCGGGGTCACGGTGGCCTGCGAACCCACTGGGCACCGGTGGCGGGTGCTGGGCCAGCTGGCTGCCGAGCGGGGCATGTCGTTCGTCTGCGTGCAGCCGATGCTGACCTCCTGGGCTCGCAAGAGCGAGGACCTGACCACCGACAAGACTGACGACAAGGACGCCGTGCTGATCGCCCGGCTGACCGCGCAGCTGCGCTGCTACCTGCCCGAACCTGTCGACGAGACCTGGGGTCGACTGCGTCACCTCGGAGTTCGCCGCGAGCAGCTCCTCAACGAGCACGTCGCCTGCGTCCAACAGATCCGCGACCTGCTCGAGTGCGTCTGGCCCGCCGCCGTCACCACCGCCCAGCAGCCGTTTAAGTCCAGCACCTGGCTGGCCGCGATGAGTGTGATCATGACCCGTGACGGCGGCGACTTCACCCGCACCCGCAGGCTGGGGCCGGCCCGCTTCGAGCACGCCGTCCGCAAGGAGCTCACCCGCCGCGGGAAGATCCGCCCCTGCCTGCGGATCCTGCGCAGGCTCTATGCCGCACTGGCCGACCCCGCCGGCGTGATCGCGCACCGCCCCGGCGCCTTCGAACGCATCGGCTGGCTCATCGAGGACTGGGACACCGCCCGGGCCAAGCTCGCCGACACCGAAGCGCGCATGGTCGCCGTTCTCGACGACCTCGAACTGACCGAGCTGGCCTGCTCCATCCAGGGCCTCTCCCCGGTCGGGGCCGCCGCGATCCTCGCGGAGACCGGCGACCTGCGCCGCTTCACCAGCTCCCGCGCCGTGGTCAAGCACGCCGGACTCGCACCCCGCGAACGCATGTCCGGCACCTTCGCTGGGCGCGCCCGCCTGACAGGCGCTGGCCGACCGCACCTGCGGACCGCGGCCTGGCGCGCGGTCTGGGGCGCGGTGAAGAACAACCCTGTCTATGCCGCCCGCTACCGGCACCTGACCACGCGCGAGACGAACAAGCTCAAGCCCACCCGGGCCCAGACCGTGCTCGCTGGCGCGATCCTGCGCCAGCTCCATGCCGTCATCACCACCGGCCATGCTTGGGATCGCGACATCGCCACCCACGGCACCCGCCGCAAGCCGACGACGCTCACGGAGGTGGCCGCCTAACCTGACGAGTCGCGCGTCAAAAAGCTGGGTCGGGGCGAGCCTTCCGCGGCATTGAGAGCCCTCGAGGCATCTCGTCGCTCATCACAGGCCACCCCGGCTCGTCGTCAACACAACCCGATCACACGCTGCCGAGCACCAGCTCCGTTACCGCTATGCAGGGACTGACGACGAGCCAGGGACCCACCCCAGCAGTTGACGCAAAACGCCTCACGCTGATGAGCGTGCGTTTCGAGGGCCCTTGGCTGGTAGGAAGCCGGTATGAGCAGCGTTGAGGAGGCGGCCGTTGCTGCCGCGAAGCGGCTGGCGGACTCGTGCACAGACATCCTGCAAACGACTTTGGTCTCAGCGGTCCTGCACGGATCTCTGACCATGGACGACTTCCGGCCGGGGAGGAGTGACCTTGACCTGCTCATCGTTGTGGAGCGCGGCCTTACATCCAGCGAGGCCGATGCGCTCGTCGGGGCCGTTCGCGCAGCCGACCTAGGCCCGGCAGGCGGCGTCGATCTGCTGGTCGTGACCCGACGGACTGCCGAAACGGCTGCTGATTGCCCCGGTCGGGAACTC
>JACCVA010000113.1 GCA_013698435.1 Nocardioidaceae bacterium
GCGGACTTCTTCGCCGGTGCCTTCTTGGCTGCTCTCTTCTTCGGCGCGGGACCCTTGGCGCGCTTGTCGGAAAGGAGCTCGGCGGCCCGCTCCAAGGTGATGGCCTCGACGGAGTCGTCCTTGCGCAAGGTCGCGTTCACCTCGCCGTCGGTGACATACGGACCGAAGCGACCGTCCTTGACCACCACCGGCTGTCCGTTGGTGGGGTCGGCGCCGAGCTCCTTCAAGGGGGCCGCGGCAGCCCGCCGGCCGCGTTGCTTGGGTTGGGCATAGATCGTCAGCGCGTCGTCGAGGGTGATCGTGAGGAGCTTCTCCTCGGCGTCGATCGACCGCGAGTCCGTGCCCTTCTTGAGGTAGGGCCCGTAGCGACCGTTCAGCGCGGTGATCTCTTCGCCGGACGCGGGGTCGACACCGACCACACGCGGCAGCTTCAGCAGCTTGAGCGCATCGTCGAGGGTCATCGTGTCAAGGGACATGCTGGCGAAAAGGCTCGACGTGCGAGCTTTCACGGACTTCGGCGCATCTTCCTCGAGCAGCTCGGTGACGTAGGGGCCGAAGCGCCCGTTTCTCGCCACCACCGTGCGACCGGTCGCCGGATCGGTCCCCAGCTCCTTTTCGGCGCCGGCCGGGTTGGCCAGCAGCTCGCGCGCCTTCTCCACAGTCAGCTCGTCGGGCGGCAGGTCCTCGGGGATGTTCGCGCGGGTCTCGTCCGGACCTTCTACGTATGGCCCATAGCGCCCGACCCGGACCACGATGCCTTCGTCCAGCGGGAACGTCGACAACTCACGTGCGTCGATCTCGCCCAGGTCGGTGACGAGCTGCTTCAAGCCGTCCTGGGCGTCGGAGCCGAAGTAGAACTCCGAAAGCTCGCTGGTCGAGTCGCGACGGCCGGCGGCCACCTCGTCGAGGATGTCCTCCATGCCCGCGGTGAAGCCGTAGTCGACCAGCCGGGTGAAGTGACGCTCGAGCAACCGCACAACGGCGAACGCAAGCCAGGCGGGCACCAGCGCGGTGCCCTTCTTGTAGACGTAGCCGCGGTTGAGGATGGTGCCGATGATCGAGGCATACGTCGACGGACGGCCGATCTCGCGCTCCTCGAGCTCGCGAACCAGGGTCGCCTCGGTGTAGCGCGCCGGGGGCCGCGTCTCGTGGCCGGCCGAGCCCAGCTCGGCCACCGTCAGCGAATCGCCCTCGGCGACGTCGGGCAGTCTCGTCTCGCGGTCGTCGCGTTCGGCGTCGGGGTCGTCGCGTCCCTCGACGTACGCCTTGAGGAAGCCGTAGAAGGTGATGACCCGACCGCTGGCAGAGAACTCGCACTCCTCACCGGTCGCGGCGGTGGTGCCGATCCGCACCGACACCGAACGCCCCTCGGCGTCACGCATCTGCGAGGCGACGGTGCGCATCCAGATCAGCTCGTAGAGCCGGAACTCGTCACCGGTCAGACCGGTCTGCGCCGGCGTGCGGAACGTCTCACCGGACGGTCGGATTGCCTCGTGCGCCTCCTGGGCGTTCTTCACCTTGCTCTGGTAGGTGCGGGGCTGCTGCGGCAGGTAGTCGGCGCCGTAGAGCTCGCGCACCTGCGCCCGTGCGGCGCTGACCGCCGTGCTGGAAAGCGTCACCGAGTCGGTGCGCATATAGGTGATGAAGCCGTTCTCGTAGAGCCGCTGGGCGACCGACATCGCGCGGGAGGCGCCGTACCCCAGCTTGCGGGAGGCCTCCTGCTGCAGCGTGGTGGTTCTGAACGGGGCGTACGGCGACCGTCGATACGGCTTGGACTCGACGGAACGGACGCTGAACTGCTGGTCCCGCAGGGCGTCGGCGAGCGCACCTGCGCGCGCCTGGTCGAGATGGACGACGTCGCTGCCGCCTTTGAGCAGCCCACCGGACGTGAAGTCGCGACCTTGGGCCACCCGCAGCCCGTCGACCGAGGTGAGCTTCGCCGGGAACGTCGGCGGGACCAACGAGTCACCGGCGTCGAAGGTCGCCTCGAGGTCCCAGTACGCCGCCGTACGGAACGCGATCCGCTCCCGCTCGCGGTCGACGACGAGCCGGATCGCAACGGACTGCACCCGCCCCGCCGACGTACCGCTCATCACCTTCTTCCACAGCACCGGTGACACCTCGTAGCCGTAGAGCCGGTCGAGGATGCGGCGGGCCTCCTGGGCCTCGACGAGGTTCTCGTCGATGTCGCGGGGGTTGGACACGGCATCGTTGATGGCTTGCGA
>JACCVA010000127.1 GCA_013698435.1 Nocardioidaceae bacterium
GGTATCCTCACGGGTATGACGACCAACTGGCTCTCGGCGGACCAGCAGCGCGTCTGGCGGGCGTACCTCGTCGGGACGACCCTGCTGATGGACCGGCTCGAACGCGATCTGCGTGACGGGCACGACCTGTCTCTGCCAGAGTACGAGATCCTCGTCCGGCTCTCGGAAACACCTGAGCGTCGGCTTCGGATGGCCGAGCTGGCCAGCTCGGTCAAGAACTCCCGCAGCCGGATCACCCACACGATCGCGCGGATGGAGCGAGAGGGGCTCGTGGAGCGGCGCCAATGCGCGTCCGACGGCCGCGGCGTCTTCGCCGCGTTGACCGACGCCGGCTACGACAAGCTCGTCGCGACCGCTCCAGCGCACGTCGCGTCGGTTCGGGAGGGGCTCATCGACGCCGTCGCTCCCGAAGACCTCGAAGCGGTCGGCCGCGCCTTCAGTGCCGTGGCCACGCGCCTCGAGACCGGTGCGCCTGACCCGATCCTCTCCCCCACCTCGGTCTGACCGGTCCGGCGCCACCGCGAGGAGTCAGTCGCGGGTCAACCGGCGGTGCGTGACCCGGTGCGGTCGAGCCGCCTCGGCGCCGAGCCGCTCGATCTTGTTCTCCTCATAGTCAGCGAAGTTGCCCTCGAACCAGAACCAGCGGGCGGGGTCCTCGTCGTCACCCTCCCAGGCCAAGATGTGCGTGGACACCCGGTCCAGGAACCACCGGTCGTGGGAGATCACCACAGCGCAACCGGGGAACTCCAGCAGCGCATCCTCGAGTGACTGCAGCGTCTCGACGTCGAGGTCGTTGGTGGGCTCGTCGAGAAGCAGCAGGTTGCCGCCCATCTTGAGGGTGAGCGCCAGGTTGAGCCGGTTGCGCTCACCACCGGACAAGATGCCGGCACGCTTCTGCTGGTCCGGTCCCTTGAACCCGAACGACGCAATGTAGGCGCGGCTCGGCATCTCGAAGTTCGCGACCTTGATGTGGTCGAGGCCGTCGGACACCACCTCCCAGACGTTCTTGTTGGGCTCGATCCCACCGCGGCTCTGGTCGACGTAGGAGATCTTGACCGTGTTGCCGACCTTGACCTCACCGGCGTCGGGCTCCTCCTCCCCGGTGACCATCCGAAACAGGGTGGTCTTGCCGACGCCGTTGGGGCCGACCACGCCCACGATGCCGGCTCGGGGAAGCGTGAACGACAGGTCGTGGAGCAGCCGGCGGTCGCCAAAACCCTTCGTGAGCTCCTCCGACTCGAGCACGACGTCGCCCAGTCGCGGACCGCCGGGAATGTTGATCTCCTGGAGGTCGATCTTGCGGTTGCGCTCGGACTCCGCTGCCAGCTCCTCGTAGCGACTGAGCCGCGACCTGCTCTTGGTCTGCCTCGCCTTCGGGTTGGACCTGACCCACTCGAGCTCGCGCTCGAGGATCTTCTGCCGCTTCGCGTCCTTGCGACCCTCGACGACGAGGCGCTGCTGCTTCGCCTCGAGGTATGTCGAGTAGTTGCCTTCGTACGGGTGGGCGCGGCCGCGGTCGAGCTCGAGGATCCACTCGGCCACGTTGTCGAGGAAGTACCGGTCGTGGGTGATCGCCAGCACGCAGCCGGCGTAGGACTTGAGGTGCTGCTCCAGCCACTGCACGCTCTCGGCGTCGAGGTGGTTGGTCGGCTCGTCGAGAAGCAGCAGGTCCGGCTGCTGGAGTAGCAGCTTGCACAGCGCGACCCGTCGACGCTCGCCCCCGCTGAGCTGGTCGACGAGCTGGTCAGGCGGCGGGCAGCGCAGCGCGTCCATCGCCTGCTCGAGCCGGGAGTCCAGGTCCCAGGCACCGGCATGGTCGAGGTCGGTCTGCAGCTCCCCCATCTCCGCGAGCAGGGTGTCGTAGTCGGCGTCCGGGTCGGCGAGCTCGGCCGAGATCTCGTTGTAGCGGTCGGCCTTGCGCTTCGTCTCGGCGACCGCCTCCTCGACGTTGTCCAGCACCGTCGTGCCCTCGGTGAGCGGCGGCTCCTGGAGCAGGATGCCCACGGTGGCGTCGGGGTCCTTGAGCGCATCACCGTTGGAGGGATGCTCCAGCCCGGCCATGATCTTCAGCAGGGTCGACTTCCCGGTCCCGTTGGGACCTACGACGCCGATCTTGGCTCCGTGGAGGAACGACAAGGTCACGTTGTCGAGAACGACCTTGTCGCCGAGGGCTTTGCGCACGTTGCGCAGGGTGAAAACGTAGTCAGCCATGGCCGCCAAGACTACGGGGCCGGCGCGGTGGGGTGCTCAGCGGTGCAGCGCGGTCTTGATGCCGTCGCGGCACTGTGCGTACGCAGCCACCTCGGCGTGCATCGGCGCGATGATCATCTCGTCGCACACGGCCTGGATTGCCTGGTGGAGCGACGTGGCGGCCCGGCGCGCTCGTCGGCGCGCCGACGCCTTGGCGGCAAGGCGACACAGCAGCGACACCACGAGACCGAGCACGGCTCCGCCCAGGAGGAGCAGGGTGGGGACCGGGATGCCGTTCCAGTCCGGGCCTTGTGGATCCGGCAGCCGGAGGTAGGCGAAGACGGCCAACCCCGCCAGCCAGACCGCTCCGATCACGGTGATCGCGAACAGCAGCCACTGCAGGGTTCGTGCCGCGCCCCACCACCATGGGTCCTTCGAGATGCCGAGGTCGGTGCGCGCGACCGCCGCGTCGAGGGCGTCGGCGAAGTCGTCCAGCCGAGAAATCGACGCGGACCGTACGGACGTCGCCCAGGGTGCGGCCATGTCGGCGGTGACGAGCTGTGCCACCGACCGGACGGCGGAGTCGACCCGGGCACGCTGCACCGGTGTGGCCTTCGGCATCGAGGTCCGCGACACCCGCACCTCGTCGGCCCGCTCCCCGCGCTGGGTGATGCCTTCGAGGTGCAGTCGCCGCAACGGGTCGGGCTTGAACCTCGAGAGCCACTTCGTCACCGGCCAACCCGTGGCTTGGCGGGCACGGACCAGCGAGGAGTCCTCGATCGCCTCGACCACGACGGGCACCCCGGCCGCGTCCGCACAGGCATTCACCAGCTCGTCCCTACCGGATGACGCGATGTCTCCTGGCGCCCCGTCGCCGGTCTGCGCGGCGAGCCGGGCAGCCACGGTGCGGATGTCTGCGGTGAGCCGCTCGCGGGCGTCCTGCTTCGACGAGACCCGTTTGACGATCGCTCGTCGCAGCTCGAGCAGGCCGTCACCGCTGGTCGCCGACGTGGCGAACAGGGCGACGTCGTGCAGGCCGTCCTGCTCGAGCAGTCGGCGTACGTCGGCAAGGGTGTCGTCGACCGCGCCCGCGGGGATCTCGTCCACGTGGTTGAGCACGACCATGACGACGCTGGCATGTCGGGCGAGGGGCTTCAGGAATCGGTCGTGGATCGCCGCGTCGGCGTACTTCTGGGGGTCCAGCACCCAGACCAGCGCGTCCGCGAGCTGCACCAGGCGTTCGACCTCGAGGTGGTGAGCCACCTCGGTCGAGTCGTGGTCGGGCAGGTCCAGCAGCACGAGACCCTCGAGGTCGCGGTCGGCGGAGGTCTGGTCGAGCAACCCCACTCTGTCGACCTGATGACGCTTGGGTATGCCGAGCCAGTCGAGGAGCTCGCCGGCGCCGTCCGGCCCCCACGCACACGCCAGCGCCCACGAGGTGGTCGGTCGCTTGACCCCGACAGCTGCCAGGTCGAGACCGCACAGTGCGTTGAAGAGTGACGACTTCCCCGAACCGGTCGCCCCGCCGAGGGCCACCACAGTGTGGTCCGCCGACAGCCGCAGCCGAGCACCTGCGCGCCGGGCCACCCCTTCCGCCTCGTCGACGAGGGCGGGGTCGAGACGTCCTCGGGCGGCTTCGACCGCGCGTTCGAGACCGTCGACCCGCGTCACGATGTCGGAGGACGAGCGACCTGTCACCCGTCGCATCGACTCGACGACCGCGCTCACGCCGGGCTACCGGCCCAACGCGCCTCGTCCACCTCGTGCGACAGCGCCTGCAGGGCGTCGGCGGTGCCGTCGGCCACCGTGTGGGCGTCGACGAGGTCGAGGAAGCGGCGTACCTCCTGGCCCCACAGCACCTCCACCCGCTTGTGCAGGTCAGCGCGCGCTGCGTCGGCCAGCCGGCGTACGGCCTGATCGCCGAACACCGCCTCGAGCACCTTCTGAGCGATGACTGCGCTGCCGCCGGCCACGCCGACCTCGGCGCCGGTCAGTCCGGCCGTCTGGACGAAGATCACCATCATCAGCGCCACCCCGAGTCCGTTGACCCCGAACGCCAGGAACCGCGCCGTCGCGCGACGGTTCTGGCCCTCGGTGCGAACCAGCTCCAGAACCCCTCCTTGCCAGTCACGCACCGTGCGTTGCACCCGGGCGCGCAGGTCACGCGACGCCCGGCCGATGTCTCCGGGTGCTTCGTTGAGCAACCCGGCGCCGGCCGGCAGCGACCGCCACGCCAACGCCGCCCGCTCGGCCGCCGACTCCGCGTGCTCGACGATCAACGTCTCGAGGCCGGACTCGACGGCGACCCGCACACGCTGGGCGGGCTGCGGCTGGCCGCGCGCGGCGCTGAAGAGCCGGTCGCGCAGCCGCCCGACCTTGTCCTCGAGGCTCTTCAGCAGCTCGCCCGTCCCGACGAACTCCTGCCACCTGGCGAGCACCTCGCCACGCAGCATGGTGCCGTCGTGCAAAGCCTCGTCGACCGAGGCAAGGCTGTCGGTGTACGCCTTGACGGCATCCGCATGCAGCTGCGCGCCCACCTGTTCCTGTGTGCGGAAGGCCCGTGCGACCGACCGGGTGCGGTGGCCGAGGGACTCCACCGCACCGTCAAGCGTCTGGCGGACGAGGGCGGTGCGAGCCACCGAGTCGGCGGCCAGCGAGTCGAGCCAGGCGCGGATCGGCGCTACCGCCTCCGGCGGGAGCAAGCCGTTCTCGTCGACCGGCGACTCCACCACGGTGAACAGCGGTGAGCTCCCGAGCCCGCGTGACGTGAGCATCCGAGCCAGGTGGCTGCTTACCTCGCGTACGGCCTTGGGCATGGTGCGGTCGAGGACCACGGCGACAGCGGTGCTGCGTTCGGCGGCGGCCTTGAGGTAGTCCCAGGGCACCTGGTCGGCATACCGAGCCGCCGAGGTCACGAACAGCCACAGGTCAGCCGCGGCAAGGAGCTGGGCGGCGAGGATGCGGTTGCGCTCCTCGACCGAGTCGACATCAGGGGCGTCGAGGATGGCAAGACCCGGTGGCAGATGCTCGGTGGCCACCAGCTGGAGCGTGGACTGGTCGCCGGTGGCCCGCTCGGTGCGCTCGAGCTCCGGTAGCAGCCGTCCGGTCCCGAACCAGTGGGCGTCGTCGGGGTTGTGCACGAGCACCGGGGATCGGGTGGTCGGGCGCAGTACGCCGGTCTGGGTGACGCGGGTGCCGACGAGGGAGTTGACCAGCGTTGACTTCCCGGCGCCGGTCGAGCCTCCGACGACAGTGAGTAGCGGCGCCTCGATCTGCACGAGCCGCGGGATCACGTAGTCGTCGAGCTGCTGAATGAGGTCCGCGCGCTGCTTGCGTCCCCCATCGGCGTCGGCTGCGTCGAACGGCAGTGTGTGGTCGACCAGAGCCTGTCGGAGCCGGACGAGGGCGTTGATCAGCTCGGTGGGAGGACTCGGCGCTGATGCCGTGCTCACGCGTGCATCCCCTCCTGTAGCGGCCCCGTCGATGGGGGGAGTCTAGGGCGTCGCTGATGACGCCGTGGACCTCGTCGTACCCGTTTCAGGCGGGCGCTACCAGCTCGAGCCGGCGCTCGACATCTGCTCAGTGCCGGGTTCGGCGGCGTCCGGAAGCACGACACGTCCGCGCAGCTCACGCATGCTGGCGATCAGCGCGCGCTCACGTGGCAGTGACCGGGCGCCCTCGACACCACGGACGAGTCGGTCGCGCAGCAGTCCGAGATCGACGCCGGCGCGCTGGAACGTCTTGAGCCTTCGCCGCTCGGCCTTGCCGTACGGCTTGACGTGCCGGCGAGCCTGGCGGCGGCCCTGCCAGCTGACGATGTAGGGCACGTGCTCGGCGTTGAGCCAGCCGAAGGTCGAGTAGTCCGTGAGCCTGGCAGCGATGACGCGGCTCTCGTAGCGTCTGGCCACGAGCGCGACAGTGACCAGGGTGAGCAGGGTCGGCACGAGCAGGGCGACGTAGACCGCCGGCAGCCCCTCCTGCGTAGTGAAGGACGCGATCGTGTTGTAGCCCATGTGGAGCATGACGGCACCGCAGTAGCCGGCGACCGGGGCGAGGATGCGGACGCCGATGTGGCGGTAACGGACGGCGAGACCGACTCCGAGCCCGGTGACGAGGGTGAACATCGGGTGCACGAACGGGGCGCCAACGCCGCGCAGCACGAACAGCCGTTGCACGGCATCGAGCGCCTTGGTCACGCCATCGCCCGAGTCGAGCACCTGCTGGAACAGCTGGCCGTAGTACACGATGTTCTCGGTGAAGGCGAAGCCGATTCCGGTCAGCCCGCCGTAGACGATGCCGGCGACGACGGCGTTGAAGTCGTGGCGGCGCCAGATCACTATGACAAAGATGACCAGTGCCTTGGTGGCTTCCTCCGTCCAGGGAGCAACGAAGACGGCGCTGCGTGGGGTCGCGCCGGTGCGGTCGCCCACCAGCCCAGCGAGCCATCCGTTCAGCTGGAGGGAGAGGTACGTCGCGACCAGCGCGCCGTACAGCAGCGCCACCACGAGCATCCACGCAGGCTCGGGCCGGAGCCGGTCCAGCCAGACGAACAAGGCAGTCAGCGGCAGCACGGGGAGGAAGGCGAAGAGAAGGCTCCACCAGAAGGCGCGTTGCCCCACCGCGCCGTGGAGCTCGTCGTACAGCGCCCAGCTGGTTGCCATGACGATGGCCGCGATGACCAGGATGACGGCTGCGACGATGCCTCGGCGGCGACCCGGTGAGGGGTGTGTCGCCTCTGCAGCAGGGAGCAGGGCGGCTGAGGTCACGCCTGCGAGGCTACCTGGCGCACACCGGGACCGAACCGGCTCACCTCGTAGGCGATCACGCGCTCGACCTTCTTCTTGTCGCCCTTCGCCAACGCTTCGACGAGCCCGTATTGCGAGGCGGCGAAGCGGACCCAGTCCATCGTCGTCTTGGGGTAGCCGGCGCCGGCGCGGGCCCGCAAGGTCTTGATCGTGTCGACGAGCTGCGTGTTGGGGCACAGCGAGAGCAAGGTGTCGCGGAAGGTGAACGCCGCGTCCGCCGCGCCGTCGAGGTCGCCTTGGTGCGCGTTGTCCAAGATCACGTCGATGTGGGACCGCAGACCTTCGTACTGCAGCGACGAAAGGTGTCCGGCGAGGCTGGCGATCGCCGGCGGTTCGAGCAGCATCCGGACGTCGTCGATCTGGGCAAGCTGATCGAGA